>JAIXSA010000037.1 GCA_027484915.1 Paracoccaceae bacterium
GGGTAAACCTCGGCCACCACCTTGTTCTTCTGCTCATGGACGTTTTCGCCCCACACGGTGACGCGGATGGTCATGGGTATCTCCTTCAAATGGTTGCGCGCCCCGCCTAGGGGACAGGGCGCGCGGGGTAGGGTCAGCGGACGGGTTTGCCGTCGGCGTCGAAGCGGTAGAGGTGGCCGGGTTTGGGCGCGAGCGACACTTTCGCGCCGACCTCGATGGTGGCCTTGCCGGGGCGGCGGACGATGACGGGCTCGTCGCTGCCGATTTCGACAAACAGGAAGTGGTCCGAGCCCAGATCCTCGACATGGAGGACTTCGCCGGACCATGGGCCGTTGTCGACCACGTCGATGTGTTCCGACCGCGCGCCAAGCGTGGTGCAGCCGTGGTCGGCGGCAAATTTGCCGGTCAGGAAGTTCATCTTCGGGCTGCCGATGAAGCCCGCGACGAAGAGCGAGTTCGGATGTTCGTAAAGCTCTGCCGGGCTGCCCGCCTGTTCCAGCTTGCCGTCCCGTAGCACGGCGATCCGGTCGGCCAAAGTCATCGCCTCGACCTGGTCGTGGGTCACGTAGATCATCGTGACGTTGGACATCGAGTGGTGAAGTTTCGCAATTTCCAGTCGGGTCTGGACGCGCAAGGCGGCATCCAGGTTCGACAGCGGTTCGTCGAACAGGAAGACCCTCGGGTCCCGCACAATGGCCCGCCCGATGGCGACGCGCTGGCGTTGGCCGCCGGAGAGCTGCTTTGGCAGGCGGTCCAGAAGGTGGTCGATCTGGAGGAGCTTGGCTGCCGCTTCGACCCGTTTGCGGATCTCGGCGTCGGTCGTCTTGTCCAGCGTCATCCCGAAGGCCGTGTTGTCGTAGACCTTCATGTGCGGGTAAAGCGCATAGGACTGGAACACCATCGCGATGCCGCGCTTGGACGGGATAAGATTGTTCACCCGTTCCCCGTCGAACAGCATGTCGCCGGTGGTGATCTCTTCCAGCCCCGAAATCAGGCGCAGAAGCGTGGACTTGCCGCAGCCCGACGGCCCGACGAAGACCATGAACTCGCCCTTCTCGATGGTCAGGTCGATGCCCTTGATGACCTGGACGGCGCCGTAGGACTTGGTGACGTTCTTCAGTTCGATCTTTGCCATGATGTCAGCCCTTCACGCCGCCCGCGGTGAGACCCGCGACGATCTTGCGTTGGAAAATGAGGACGAGGATGATCAGCGGAACGGTCACGATGACCGAGGCCGCCATGATCGGACCCCAGGGGATTTCCTGCTGGCTTGCGCCGGAGAGAAGGCCGATTGCCACTGGCACCGTCCTGGTGGTTTCGGACGAGGTGAAGGTCAGGGCGAACAGGAATTCGTTCCAGGCGCCGATGAAGGCCAGAAGCCCCGTGGTCACCAGGGCCGGCCACAGAAGCGGCAGGAAGACCTTTGTGATGATGATCCAGGGGGTCGCGCCGTCGACGATGGCGGCCTCTTCGATCTCCACGGGCAGGTCCCGCATGAAGGTGGTCAGCACCCAGACCGTGAAGGGCAGGGTGAAGATCACATAGGACATGATCATCGCATAAGGCGTGTTGAAGATGCCAAGGAAGCGGACAAGCTCGAACAGGCCCGCAAGAACGGCAATCTGGGGGAACATCGACACGGCGAGGATCATCATCAGCAGAAGACCGCGCCCCCGGAACCGCACCCGGGCCAAGGCGTAGGATGCGGTGACGGCCAGGAACAGCGCGAAGACGACGGTCGTGGTCGCGATGAAGACCGAATTCCAGATCGACCGGACGAAGTTGCGGCCGCCGAGGACGGATTCGTAGTTGCCCCAGTCAAAGACCTTGGGCCAGTAGTTGACCTTGAAGAGCTCGGTGCCGGTCGAGAATGACGTGACGATCGCGTAGTAGAACGGGAAGACCGAGAAGACGACGATCACCACGACAAGCGCGTAGAAGGCGATGTTGGTCAGCAGTTTCTGCGCGGTCATTTCTGGCCCTCCCCGGAAAGGTCGACCTTGCCCAGCCAGATGTAGAGGCTGACGAAGATGGCGATGATCGCGAAAAGAAGCGTCGACTGCGCGGCCCCGTAGGCGAACTTGTCGAAGTCGATCATGTTCTCGCGGCTGATGACCGACATGGTCTTGGTGGCCGCTGAATTGGGCGTCAGCACGTAGACGAGATCGAAGATGCGCAGGGCGTCGAGCATCCGGAAGATGATCGCGACAGCGAGCGCTGGGCGGATCAGCGGCAGGGTGATCTTGAAGAACACCTTGATCGGGTTGACGCCGTCCAGCTTCGCGGCCTCGTAGATGTCGCGGGGGACCATCTGCAGGCCCGCCAGGATCAGAAGCGCCATGAAGGGCGTGGTCTTCCAGATGTCGACCATCAGGACGGCATACATCGCGGTGTCGACGGAGGCGGTCCAAGCGATCTTCTGGTCGATCAGGCCAAGGTTCAGCAGGATGTCATTGATGATCCCGAACTGGTCGTTCAGCATCCACGCCCACATCTTGGCGCTGACGATGGTCGGGATGGCCCAGGGGATCAGGATGGCCGCGCGGACAAGGCCGCGGCCCTTGAATTCGGCGTTCAGGACAAGGGCAACGATCAGGCCTAGGACGGTTTCGAAGAAGACCGAGACGAAGGCAAAGCGGACGGTGTTCCAGACGGCGTTCCACCAGGCCGGATCGACCAGCGTGCCGCGATAGATTACCCGGCCCGACTCCAGCACGCGGATCGACAGGTAGTTGTCGAAACCGATGAACTCACCGCCGTAAAGGTCGGACAAGAGTGTGTTGGTAAGCGAAAACCAGATCGTGCGCAGAAGCGGCCAGGCGGCCACGAAGAACAGTGCCGCAAGCATCGGCGCAAGGAACCAGAAGGCCGCGCGTTGCCGTTGCTGCGAGAGGCTGAGCCCCCCGTCGTTGGTTGCCATGATTCCCTCCCCGTGTCGGGTCCCCCTCCGAGACCCGGTTAGAAAAGGCGGGCGGCTCGCCGTAAAGAAAGCCGCCCGCCCTGGGGTCAGTCAGGTCCGGGAGGACTTACCAGCCCGACCCCTTGAGGTCCGTCAGGTCGACTTCGAGAAGCTCCAGGTTCTCGGCAGCGCTGCCCTCACCCGACAGGGTGCTGTGCACGGCCGACCAGAACTTGGCCGAAACCTCGTTGTACTTGCCGAGCGTCGGGGCCGACGGACGCGGAACGGCGTTCAGGAACACGTCCTTCCACTGCGGGATGATCGGCTGCGCGGCGGCGATGTCGGCGTCATCATAAAGCGAGATGATCGTCGGCAGGTTCGATTCCGCGATGGCGCGCTGTTTCTGCGCTTCCGGTCCGGCCAGATACAGGGCCAGCGAGATCGCCGCTTCCTGCTTGGTCGAGTACTTGGAGACAGCCACGTTCCAGCCACCCAGCGTCGCCGCCGAGGTGTCGCCTTCCTTGCCGACGGGCAGGGTGGTCACGCCGAACAGACCCTTGACCGCCGAGTCGTCGCCGTTGCCCAGGCCATAGGCATAGGGCCAGTTGCGCATGAAGACCGCGTTGCCGGTCTGCCAGACGCCACGGGCTTCTTCTTCCTGATAGGCAAGGACGCCATCCGGGCTGATCGTGCCGACCCAGGACTTCGCCGCCTCAAGTGCCGCGACGGCGTTCTCGTTGTTGATGCTGATCGTGCCATCGGGCTCGACGATCTGGCCGCCGCCGAAGGACTTGACCCATTCCAGCGCGTTGCAGGTCAGGCCCTCATAGGCGTTGCCCTGCCAGACGAAGCCCCAGAGGTCGGCCTTGCCCTCGGCACGCTCGGCGTCCTGGATCATCTTGGCGGTCTCGGCCAGTTCGGCCCAGGTCTTCGGAGGCGACTTGCCGTACTTGTCCAAGAGGTCCTTGCGGTAGTACAGCGCCGGCGCGTCGGTGAAGATCGGCAGTGCGACAAGCTTGCCGTTCACGGTCTGCGATTCGATGATCGACGGGAAGTGCTGCGGTGCCAGGTCCTTGGCAGCTTCGG
Source organism: Paracoccaceae bacterium (assembly GCA_027484915.1). Classification (GTDB taxonomy): domain Bacteria; phylum Pseudomonadota; class Alphaproteobacteria; order Rhodobacterales; family Rhodobacteraceae; genus Tabrizicola. The sequence goes on from JAIXSA010000037.1 coordinate 3,986, forward strand.
TCAGGTCGACGAAGTGGTCTGCCAGCTGCGGCGCCCAGATCACGTCGGTCTGGTAAAGGTCGATGTCGGATGCCCCGGCAGCCAGCCACAGGCGATACTGGCCGAACTGGTCGGTGGTCGAGGCCGGCATCGGCACCAGCGTCACTGTGTTGCCGGTCGCTTCTTCCCACGGCTTGACCAGGGTCTTGAAGTTCTCGACGGCGTTGCCGACGGCACCCGAAACGTAGAACAGCTCTTCCGCCGCGAGCGGCGCGCCAAAAACGGCAAGCATGGCTGCAGTTGCGGTCGCGCGGACTGCGCGGCCTTTCATGATGGTCATTTGGTTTCCTCCCACAGGCCGCCGGTGTGGCGTACCATATTTCGCAGAACAAAACGCCCGGTTTTCCCGAAACGTTTCGGAAAACATAGTCTCCAAAGCGCTTTCGGTCAACGATTCGTGTACGCGCTCCGGTTGTCAGGGCGTGGCGACCGAGTTGCGTTCGATGAAGCTGTAGCTGCCGAGTCGTTGGAGCGTTCCAAGCGGCTTGCCCTCGATTGCCCCCGCCAGACAGTCGGCCAAGGGCTCCCAGCTGTCGCGGAGGGGGGATTTGGTCACGGTCAGAGACGGGAAGAAGGCTGAGGCGCGCAGCGCCGGCAGCTCGTCGTCATGCGCCACGACCGAGACATCGCCGGGCACCGACAGGCCAAGCGCTTCCAGCCCCTGATACACCCCGCGCGCAAGGCGAACGTTGCCGCAGACGATGGCGGTGGGGCGCGGGGCGTCACCGGAAAAGAGGCGGATCGTGTCTGTCAGCCCGTGCGCATCGTCCATCTCGCCGTGCAGGTGCAGGTGGGGCAGGACCTCGGCCCCGCCGTCGCGCAGCGCGCGCAGGTAGCCCTGTTCGCGCACGGTGACGTAGGACCGCCCGGCAAGACCGTTCAGGAACGCGATCCTGCGATGCCCCCGCTGTGTCAGGTGGAAGGTCAGATCATAGGCAAGTTGTTCATTTTCAATGTCAAAATAGGGATAGTCGATGGACTTGCCACTGCGGCCATGGACCACGAAGGAAATCCCCGTCTTGCGCAGGAAGTCGATCCTGGGGTCCTGGTCCAAGGGGTCGATCAGCACGAACCCGTCCAGCATCGCCTTGCCGATAAGCTTCTGGTAAACCGGCAGAACCGGCTCGTGTTCGGCCATCATGTGCAGGACGAACTGCATGCCCCGGCCCGAAAACTGGGTCGAAAGCCCCGCCACAACCTCCATGAACAGCCGGTCCTGGCCGATGTTGCGGTTGTTCGGGACCACCAGCCCCACCATCCCCGACCGCCCTGATACCAGCTTCCGCGCCGAGGCGTTGGGGTGATAGTTCATCGCCCGCGCCGTGGCCTTGACCCGCAGGCGCGTCTCTTCGTTGACGTCGGAGTGGTCGTTCAGCGCCCGGCTGACCTGGGTGATCGACAGGTCAAGCGCGCGGGCAATGTCCTTCAGCGTCGCCATGACTCAAACCCCTTTGGGGCATATCCGAAACATTTCGGAAGCAAAAAGCAATCGGAATCTTCCGGATCGGCTTGTCAGAACGGCCCTGCCCCGCGATGCTGGACCCATGTCCGACCCCGTCACCCTGCGCCTGCGACTGCTGTTCGGCGACCGTCTGGTCTTTGGACCCGGCAAGGGCGAACTCCTTGCGCGGATTGCCGAAACCGGCTCGATCGCCGCCGCGGGCCGCGCGATGGGAATGAGTTACAAACGTGCCTGGGCCCTGGTCGAGGAGATGAACGCCGCGTTTCGTGAGCCCCTTGTCGCTTCGGCGCGCGGCGGGGCCGGGGGCGGGGGGGCGCAGCTTACGCCTGACGGGCAGGAAGTGCTGGCCGCCTACCGGGAAATGCTTGCCGCAGTCGAAACCGCCGCCGCGCCCGGCACTGCCCGGATCGCGGCGCTTCTCGATATGGCTGATCGGAAATAACGCTTGCCCGCAGCCCGCAGCCGCTCCATATGTTCCGCTGAACATATCGGAGGACCCATGCGCCTGCCCCTCGCCGCCGCCATGATCTTGTGCGCCCAGTCGGCGCTTGCCGACGTCACCGTCTTTGCCGCCGCCAGCCTGAAGACCGCGCTGGACGACATCGCGGCGGCGTACACCGAAAACACCGGCACCGAGATCACGCTTTCCTACGGTGGCACCCCGGCCTTGGCCAAGCAGATCGCCGAGGGCGCGCCGGCGGACATCTTCCTGTCGGCCTCGACCGCCTGGATGGATGACCTGCAAGAGAAGGCCCTGATCCAGGACGCGACCCGCCGCGATATCCTGGGCAACAGCCTGATCCTTGTGGCCCACGGCCAGGCCGCGCCAGTCATAATCGACGCGACCGTCGACCTTCCCGGTCTTCTGGGGGGTGGCAAGCTGGCAATGGCGCTGGTCGCGTCCGTCCCCGCCGGGCAATACGGCAAGGAGGCGCTGGAAAGCCTGGGTCTCTGGTCCAAGGTCGAACCCAGCGTGGTGCAGTCGGAAAACGTCCGTGCCGCGTTGAAGCTCGTGGCCCTGGGTGAAGCGCCGCTGGGCATCGTCTACGCCTCGGACGCCATTGCCGAACCGGGGGTCAGCGTGATCGGCACCTTTCCTGCCGACAGCCACCAACCCATCGTCTACCCCGGCGCATTGACGATCACTGCGGGCGATGAGGCGGGGGCCTTTCTTGACCATCTTTCCAGCCCCGAAGCGCAAGAGGTCTTCCGCGCCAATGGTTTCCTGCCCTTGCCGTAGCCCCGGCAGGCGTGGCAGCGTTCGCGCATGACCGACTGGCTCCCCCCCGAGGCCGCGACGGCTTTGGCGCTGTCCCTGCGCGTGTCGCTGGTGGCGACGCTGGTGAGCCTGCCGTTTGGCATCCTCTGCGCCTATGCGTTGGCACGCTGGCGCTTTCCCGGTCACGGACTGCTGAACGGCCTTGTCCACCTGCCGCTGATCCTGCCGCCTGTGGTGACGGGCTACCTGCTTCTCTTGACCTTCGGGCGGCAGGGCTGGGTCGGCGCGGCCTTGTGGGACTGGTTCGGCTTGACCTTCGCCTTCCGATGGACCGGGGCGGCGCTGGCCGCAGGGGTCATGGCCTTTCCCCTTCTCGTCCGGGCGATCCGCCTGGCGATCGAGGCGGTGGACCCCAAGCTTGAGGACGCCGCCGCGACGCTGGGTGCCTCGCGCCCCGTGGTCTTTGCGACCGTCACGCTGCCCCTGATCCTTCCCGGTGTAATCGCGGGCGCGGTGCTGGCCTTTGCCAAGGCAATGGGCGAGTTCGGGGCGACCATTACCTTCGTCGCCAACATCCCAGGCGAGACGCAGACCCTGCCGACGGCGATCTACAGCTTTCTGCAGGTTCCCGGCGGTGACGGGGCGGCGCTGACGCTGGTCCTGATCTCGGTCGCGGTGGCGATGCTGGCGCTGGCGCTGTCCGAATGGCTGTCGCGGCGTGTGGCCCGAAGGATCGCCGGGCGATGACGCTGGAGATCCGGATATCCCATCGCTTCGACGATTTCCGGCTTGAGGTCGACCTGACCCTGCCGGGGGGGCTGACTTGCCTGTTCGGCAAGTCCGGCTCGGGCAAGACCAGCATCGTCAATGCTGTAGCGGGTCTTTTGCGCCCCGATCGGGCGCATATCGTGCTGGATGGGGTGGCGCTCCACGATCTGCCGCCGCACCGGCGTGAGGTGGGTTATGTCTTTCAGGATGCGCGTCTTTTCCCCCACCTCACGGTCCAGGAAAACCTGGTCTACGCCGCCCGCATCCGCCGCCAGCGGCCCGAGGGGATGGAGCGGGTCGTGGATCTTCTGGGGATCGGCGGCCTGCTTGACCGTCGCCCGGGCACGCTGTCGGGTGGCGAAAAGCAGCGTGTGGCCATTGGTCGGGCGTTGCTGTCGCAGCCAAGGCTTCTGTTGATGGATGAACCCCTTGCCGCGCTGGATGAGGCCCGGAAGGCCGAAATCCTGCCCTACATCGAGGCATTGCGGGACGAAACGGGCCTACCGATCCTTTACGTCAGCCATTCGGTGCCCGAGGTGGCGCGACTGGCGACCACCATCGTTCTGATCGACTCCGGAGGCGTCGGGGCGGTCGGTCCCGCGACGACCATCCTGTCGGATCCCGCCACCGCTCCGCTTCTGGGCCTGCGCGACGCAGGGGCGGTGCTGGCAGCAAGGATCGCCGCGCAGGAATCCGACGGGCTGACCCGGCTGGAGACTGCCGCCGGTCCGCTTTGGCTTCCTCGGATCGAGGGCTCGCCGGGCCGTGCCCTGCGGGTGCGGATCGCCGCACAGGACGTGATCCTGGCGCTGCACCGTCCAGAAGGTCTGTCGGCGCTGAACATCCTTCCGGCCAAGGTGGCGGCCTTGCACGACGGGCAGGGGCCGGGTGTTCTGGTGCGGCTCGATCTTGGGGGCGAGTTCCTGCTGGCCCGGGTGACGCGCCGGTCGGCCCAGGCGATGGACCTGCAGCCCGGGCTGGCAGTCCATGCCGTCTTGAAGTCGGTCGCAGTCGCCCAGGCCGATGTGGGCCGTCGCACCGGGGGCGATTCGGACTGAAACACCGGTCCAAGGGTGCGCCGCAGCGGCGGAAAAGCAGGCGTGGGTCCGATATACACTCTCCTTCGGTTGTATGTGCGCATTGTGCCGTTGACAGGCCTACGGGCTGCCAGAGTATTGTGCCCGCGCAGGGGGCGTTCCTTCCAGTCTGACAATGTCCTGTTACATCGGGACGGCATTCAGGCTGGCAGCGCGCGTCCGCAAGAACCAGAACACTCGGGGACAGCCCGCGCCTCTGCCATCAACCAGGGAGACTACCGTGACCAAACACACCTCCGCCTTCAGCCGCCGCCGGTTCCTGCAGGGTTCCGCCGCTGGTGCGGGCCTTCTCGCCGCTCCGGCGATCATCTCGTCCAAGGCGCTCGCCTCGTCGGGCGAACTGAACTTCACCGGCTGGGCCGGCTATCCGGCGCTTGCCGAAAAGGTCTTCCCGGCTTTCACCGCCGCGACCGGGATCACTGTCAACTTCAAGGAACTGCCCGACCAGGACACCATGTTCGCCGAGGGCAAGGTTGCGCTGGATGCCGGCGGCATCGACGTGATCGAGCCGACCATCGACCGCGTCGGCGCTTGGGATTCGAACGGCCTTCTGGGCGCATGGGACGAATCGAAGCTGGCGATGGGCAACTACCTGCCCGGCCTCGCCGACGGCGCAGCTGGTGAGCGGTCGCGTCCGGGCGGCGCGCTGAAGTACGTTCCGTCCAACTGGGGCACCGAATCGCTGGTGGTGAACACCGCAAACGCGAAACTGTCCTCGCCCGCGTCGCTGGGTGACCTCTTCAACCCGGAAAACCCGGCTGTTGTGCGCCCGCACTCGGCTCTGGCCGCGATGGGCCGCTGGCTGGACGCGACCGGCAAGCTGCCGCGTCCGTGGATGGACGGCTACAGCGACATGGCCGCGATGACCGAACTGTGGGACATCGCGCTGGCCGAGGCGATCAAGGCCAAGGGCAACATCGTCCAGTGGTGGTCGGGCGAGAACGAAGCCAACGCCGGCTTCACCGCCAACGGCGCGACCGTGGGCCTGTGCTGGGATTCGACCGGCTTCAACCTGCGCAACGACGGCTACGCCTACGTTGCCCCGGTGGAAGGCGCCTTCGCATGGCACCAGGGCTTCGTCCTGATGAAGAACGCCACGAACGTCGACCAGGCGCATGAATTCGCCAAGTGGGTCTCGACCCCGGAAGGTGCGGCCGGCTGGGCCTCGGCCTTCTCGTCGAACCCGGTGGGCAAGGGTGCGTCCGACCTCATCAACCCGGACGTCGCCGCCTACTACAACGGCACGTTCAACGACGAGGCGCTGTCCAAGCTGTGGTGGTGGCCCGACCAGTCGGCCGAGTTCCTGGCCAAGCGCGCCGAATACGCCGACAAGTACAAGGCGGCATAATCGCAGGCCTGACAACATGGCACGCCGGGTCCGAAAGGGCTCGGCGTGACTTTTTTGGGCACGGGCATGTCGCTCTGGACCCATTACTGGCTACAAACTGGCGATACCGATTGCAGGGACAGGGCTGCCTGTTAGCCTGCAACAATAAGAATGAATTCAGGGGGACCACGCGTCATGAGCGCGGGAATCGATCTCGAAAACGTCTGCTGCGACTTCGGCAGCTTCCGGGCCGTGGACAACGCCAATGTCTCGATCAAGCCGGGGGAGTTCTTTTCCTTCCTCGGGCCCTCGGGCTGCGGCAAGACCACGATCCTGCGCATGGTGTCGGGCTTCATCGAACCCACGGAAGGTGCGATCAAGATCGGCGGCAAGGACATGCGCGGCACGCGGCCGAACCAGCGGCCCACGGCGCTGATCTTCCAGAACCTGGCGCTGTTCCCGCTGATGCCGATCTGGGAGAACATCTCGTTCGGGCTAGAGGTGCGCGGCGTCGACAAGGCAACGCGGCGCAAGAAGGCCGAGGAACTCCTGAAGCTGGTCGACTTGCCGGGAGCCGCCGACAAGATGGTCAGCCAGCTGTCGGGCGGCCAGAAGCAGCGCGTCGCAATCGCCCGCGCCCTGGCGGTTGAACCCCAGGTGATGCTGCTGGACGAACCCTTGTCGGCGCTGGACCTCAAGCTTCGCCAGCACATGCGGGCGGAACTGCGTGCGATCCAGAAGCGGACCGGCGTGACCTTCATCTACATCACCCATGACCAGGGCGAGGCCTTGGCGATGTCCGACCGCGTCGGCGTCATGTCCCAGGGCCGTATCCAGCAGATCGCCGCCCCGCGCGACATCTATGACAACCCGGTAAACGGCTTCGTTGCCTCTTTCGTTGGAGAAAACAACATCTTCGAAGGCGACGTCGGCACCGTGTCCGACGGCATGGCCGCCCTCACCGGCCCGCATGGAACCTTCCGCGCCCGCGTCTTGCCCGACGCGCAGGGCAAGGCATTGAAGCTGTATGTCCGGCCCGAACACACCGTCCTCAGCCGCACGAAAGCCGCCGAGAACTCGGTCGAGATGGAGGTGACCGAGGTCGCCTTCGAGGGTGCGTTCATCTCGGTCCACGGCCACGCATCGGCCGGCAAGCGCATCCAGGTCGAGGTCAAGAACGACGGCGTGACCCAGGTCCCCTCGGTGGGCGAGAAGGTCTTTGCCAGCTTCGACGCGGCCCGTGCCCTTCTTCTGCCCGACGCGAACGTGAGGGGGTAGCGATGCAGGACCTCCTCCGCCGCTACGGGACGGGCCTGACCGCGACCTTCTGCTTGCTGGTCGCCTTCTGGATCCTGGTCCTGGTGATCCTGCCGAACTTCGCCATGTTCGAGCAAAGCTTCCGCCCCTACCTGCCCGTGGTCGACATCGGCGGGCCGAAGGATTTCTACTCGCTCGGCAACTACAGCAAAATCCTCGACAACCCGTTCGACACCGCGATCTTCGGCATTCCGGTCACGATGCCGATCCACATCAAGATGTTCCTCGACACGGTGTTCTACGCGGCGCTGGTGACCTTCTTCTGCCTCGTTATGGCCTATCCGCTGGCCTACTATCTGGCCAAGATCGCCGACCCGAAGTCGATCCCGACGCTGCTGCTGCTCTTGTTCGTGCCGATGTGGGTGTCCGAGGCGCTGCGCGCCTTTGCCTGGTACATCATCCTGACCTTCAACGGGCCGCTGAACATGCTTCTGCAGGGTCTGGGGTTCATCGACCAGGGCATCCGCTGGCAGCAGGGCGGCATCTTCACTGCCTATGATGCCATCGTGATCGTGCTGACCTACTGCTACGTTCTGTTCATGCTGTTCCCGATCTACACGGCGATCACCTCGCTCGATTCGAACCAGATCGAGGCGGCTGAGGACCTGGGAAGCCCCTGGTGGCGGACGCATTGGCGCGTGGTGATCCCGCATTCCAAGCCCGGCATCGCGTCGGGTTGCGTGATGGTGTTCATGCTGTCGGCGGGGTCGCTTCTGGTGCCGACGGTGGTGGGGTCCACGCGGGCCAACTGGTTCCCGCAGACGATCTACAACTTCTTCAACGACGCGCTCGACTGGAACACGGGTGCTGCCTATTCGATGATCTTCCTTCTGGTCTGCATCTTCTTCGTCATCCTGATGATGCGGCTCTTCAAGGTCAAACTCTCGGATATCGCCAAATGAGCCGGAACCGCGCCCTGCTGGGTCACTTCTACTTCGCGCTTTTCGTGCTTTATCTGCTGGTCCCGCTGATGGTGATGGCGGGGGCGGCCTTCAACGACAGCCGGCTGCCGACAGTCGCGCCCTGGAAGGGCTTCACCTGGGCCTGGTTCGGTGAGCTTTTCGCCGATCAGACGATGTGGGGCGCGTTCCTCAACTCCATCATCGTGGCGCTTGCGGTGGTGGTGCTGGCGGTGCCGATCGGGACGGCAGCGGCGATCGTGCTGAACTCGATCTCGGGGAAGTACCGGGCCACGCTTTACGGCTTCATGGTGGCGCCCGTGCTGGCACCGGGGCTGGTGATCGGCATCTCGACGGTCCTGTTCTGGAACCAGATGGGTCATGTGCTGCATGCCGAGGATTTCTTCCTGTTCGGTCGGGGCCTCCACCTGTCGACCCTTGGTCAGGTCAGCTACATCGCGGCCTATGTGATGCTGCTGGTGCTGGCGCGGCTGCAAAGCTTTGATCCGGGGCTGGAAGAGGCGGCGCTGGACCTTGGGGCGAACCACGGTCAGGTGCTCCGGCGCATTCTTCTGCCGCATCTCTATCCGGCAATTGCGGCCTCTGCGGCCATCGCCTTCTTCCAGTCGATCGAGAACTTCAACGTCACCCTCTTCACCAAGGCGAACGAGACGACGCTGACAGTCTATGTCTTCAGCCAGGTCCGGTCGGGGATCACGCCGAAGATCAACGCGCTGGCCTTCCTGTTGATCCTGCTGACGCTGGTGCTGGCCTTGGTCTACGAGATGAACCGCCGCCGCTTGGCGCGAATCGAGGCCGAACGCCAGGCCGAAGCGCGCCGTGCGGAAGAGGCGATGCTGTAGACGGCCGCTCGTCGTGTACATTCGTCACTCCTTGCCGGTGCTTGGCGAGGAGTGACGAAGTCATCGACGAGCGGATCTTGGAAGCCTTAACGCTTCCTGAACGCCCGCGGCCAAGTCATTGATCTTGCTTGCCTGAGGCAAGTGCCCACGCGCGGGCAGGGCCCCTCACACGCCCCGCAGCAGCACGTCGCACAGCGGGGAGTCGGGGTCGGCCAACCCCTCGATCACGCTGAAGTGGTGGTGGCCGGGATCGGCCGTCCACGGGCACCCCCACTCCTCGGCCAACACCCGCGCCTGCATGAGGAAGGCGGGCCGCTCCTCGGCTCCGACCCAGACATGGGCCGTCACCGCATCCCGCAGCCGGTGCCGCGCCGGACTTTCCGCCGCAGCCTCGGCCTCGTCGATCTTCAATGTCGCGTTCATCTCCGTCGCCATCAGCGGCCCAAGCTCGGCCAGCGGGGAAATCGGCACCACCCGCGCCACCGGAACCGGGATGTCGGCGCAGCCCATGCGGGCCGATAGGTGCCCCCCGGCGGAATGCCCGGTCACCACCATTGGCCCCGGAACGCGGGTGCCCACGAACCAGCAGGCCCGCGCGATTTCAGCCGTCATTTCGGAAATCCGCGCGGCGGGGGCCAGCGTGTAGCTTGGCATCGCCACCGCATACCCCCGCGCCAGCGGCCCCGCCGCAAGGTGAGACCAGTGCGCCTTGGAAAAGAGATGCCAATAGCCGCCGTGGACGAAGACCACCGCGCCCTTCGGCGTCCCCTCGGGCAGGAACAGGTCCAGTTTCTGCCGGGCCGACGGACCATAGGCGAGATCAAGGTCCGCCCGCCTTCCCAAGGCTTGCCGGTACCCCGCCGCCGCTTCCGTCCAACGCGGCGGATAGTCCGCAGCCCCAGGAATGAAGGCACCGTTGGCATAGTCGCGGTCGGGGTCGGGCCAGCGGTAGGGCGGTCGTTCGGTCACGTTGGGGCTCCGGTCAGTTCGCCGGCAGACTGCGCTGCCGCCCGCCTTGCCGCAAGGGGCCGCGCATCCGGCCCGACTGTCATTGGACTGTTACAGAACCGTCGCATAGGCTTCATCATGCCGTCCTAGAGCGGCAGGGTGGGCGACAGGCAGCGCGGTCATGGAGCGGACGATGGACGACATGCGGGGAACAGTCAGGGACATCGGGTCGACGACCATGAAGATCAGTGCGTCGGACGTGCAGGTCCACTATGGCCAGAACCATGCCCTGAAGGATGTCTCGGTCGACATCCTTGACCGGGCGGTGACGGCGTTCATCGGGCCGTCGGGCTGTGGCAAGTCCACCTTCCTGCGCTGCCTGAACCGGATGAACGACACCGTGGCTTCGGCAAGAGTTTCGGGCAAGATTCTGCTGGACGGTGAGGACATCTACGACCCTCGCGTCGATCCGGTGCAGCTGCGTGCGAAGGTCGGCATGGTCTTTCAGAAGCCGAACCCTTTCCCGAAGTCGATCTACGACAACGTGGCCTATGGCCCCAAGATCCACGGCCTGACCCGCAACACGGCCGAGCTGGACGAGATCGTGGAGTCCTCGCTGCGCAAGGCTGCGCTCTGGAACGAGGTGAAGGACCGGCTTGATGCCGCTGGCACCGGCCTGTCAGGCGGCCAGCAGCAGCGGCTTTGCATCGCGCGGGCTGTGGCGACGGGACCAGAGGTCCTGCTGATGGACGAGCCATGTTCCGCCCTGGACCCCATCGCGACCGCCCAGGTCGAAGAGCTTATCGACGAGTTGCGCAACCAGTTTTCCGTGGTGATCGTCACGCACTCGATGCAGCAGGCGGCGCGGGTCAGCCAGAAGACGGCGTTCTTCCATCTCGGCAACCTGGTGGAATACGCCGACACGACCGAGATCTTCACCAACCCGAAGGACCCCCGGACCGAAGCCTACATCACCGGCCGGATCGGCTAAGGAGACCGCCATGAACACCGCACATATCCTGACCGCCTTCGACCGGGACCTTGAGGCCGCGCAGGCCTTGGTCGTGCGGATGGGTGGGCTGGTCGAGACCGCACTGCTGGATGCAGCCGAAGCACTGGACACCCGCGATGAAGACCTCGCCGCCCGGGTGCGCGCCGGGGACAAGGCCATCGACTCGCTTGAGGACGAGATCAACACCCGCTGCGCGCTGCTTCTGGCTCTGCGCGGACCGACGGCGGGCGACCTGCGCACCGTGCTGACGGTGATGAAGATCGCCGCTTCGCTGGAGCGGGCAGGGGACTACGCGAAGAACCTGGCCAAGCGGACCTCTGCTTTGGCACAGATGCCGCAGGTGCCGGGCGCGTCGGGGTCGATCCGCCGCCTGGCGAAGGCGGTCGTGCAGATGCTGACCGACGCGCTGGACGCCTATATCCGTCGCGACCTCAAGCTGGCCGAGGATGTGCGGCGCCGGGACCGCGACGTCGATCAGATGTACAACTCGATCTTCCGCGAGTTCCTGACGCACATGATGGAGGACCCGCGCACCATCGGGCCCTGCATGCACCTGCATTTCATCGCCAAGAACATCGAGCGGGTGGGGGATCATGCCACGGCTGTGGCCGAGCAGGTCATCTACCTGGTCACAGGGGCGCTGCCCGAAGACGAGCGGCCGAAGGTCGACAGCACCGGCACGGGAACCTGAGGATGGGCAAGGGCGGGCAGCCGAAGGTCCTGCTGGTTGAGGATGAACCCGCGCAGCGGACGGTCCTGGCCTACAACCTTGAGGCCGAGGGCTTTGCGGTGACCCAGGCTGACAACGGCGAGGACGCGATGCTCCTTGTCGACGAGGAAGAGCCGGACATCATCATTCTGGACTGGATGATGCCGAAGGTCAGCGGGATCGAGGTCTGCCGTCGGCTGAAGATGCGGCCCGAGACGCGGGGGATTCCGATCATCATGCTCTCGGCCCGCGCCGAGGAGGTGGACCGCATCCGGGGGCTGGAGACCGGGGCGGACGACTATGTGGTGAAGCCCTATTCAGTGCTGGAGCTGATGGCGCGGGCCCGGGCGCAGTTGCGCCGCGTGCGGCCTTCGACCGCCGGGGTGGTGCTGGAGCACGAGGATATCCGGCTGGACCCGGAAAGCCACCGGGTCTACCGGGCGGACAAGGTGCTGAAGCTGGGACCGACCGAGTTCAAGCTGCTGGTCACGCTGATGGAGCGGCCGGGGCGGGTCTTCAGCCGAGAGCAGCTTCTGGACCTGGTCTGGGGGCGGGACATCTATGTCGACACCCGGACGGTGGACGTCCATGTGGGGCGGCTGCGGAAGTCGTTGATGAGCCACGGCGGGGCAGATCCCGTGCGGACGGTGCGCGGCGCGGGCTATTCGCTGGGCTGAGGGCGCCGCGCGTGGGCAGGTCCTTGGCGTCAATCAATTCAATAACTTGCTTGTGCGCGTTCAGATTTCGCTAACCCTACTTCTGAGCTCGGGGTGTGCTGCCTTTGGGGAAGGTGCCTCCGGCGGGGATATTTCGGCCAGCATGAAAGCCTTTCGGATTGGGCCGGATCTTCCAGAGACTTGAGTGGTTGACGGCATCGTGCATTCTTTTCCACGAGGGTGCGAAGGAGGGACTCATGGCCTGGGGTGAGGAGCATGATGCAGTGCGGGCCGTCGTGGTGGACTACCTGGAGGGGATGTGCTGGGGGGATGAGGCGAAGCTGAGGCGGGCCTTCCATCCGGGCGCGTTGCAGGTCGGGCATTTCGCCGAGACCTATGAATTCTTTCCGCTTGAGGAGTTCATAGCCTGGGTGAAGGACGAGGAGACCGCGCCGGAAGGCTCGCCCATCATCGCCGAGCTTCTGTCGATCGAGGTGACGGGGACAGTCGCCATTGCCAAGCTGACCGACACCTGTTTCGGCACCGACTTCACGGACTATCTTGTGATGGTGAAGGATCGCCCCGATGCCGCGGGCCGCTGGCAGATCGTGACCAAGGCGTACCATGTCCATGCCGGGCGTGGATTTCCGCCCGTGGCCTAGAGGTTCGGCAAGAGCCGGTCGAGGCTGCTGAGGACCTGATCGACGTTGCCGAGGCTGAAGGGGAGCGGCGGGCGGATCTTCAGGCTGTCGCCCTTCGGGCCGGTGGAGCTGATCAGGATATGATGCTCGCGCAGGGCATTGACCAGCCGGGCAGTGCGGACAGGGTCGGGTTGGCCATCGGTCAGGATGGTCTGACCGATGAAAAGGCCCGCTGCGCGGGTTTCTCCAACCGAGTCATGGCGTTGCGCGAGACTTCTCAGGCCTTGCGTGAAGGCTGTGCCGACCTTGGCCGCGTTCTGTTGCAGGGCTTCGTCGCGGATCACGTCAAGGACGGCAAGGCCCACGGCGGCGGCAACGGCGTTGCCGCCGAAGGTGTTGAAGTAGCGGGCTTTTGACCCGAACCCGGCGATGATCGCGGGTTTCAGGACGAGGCCCGCCATCGGGTAGCCGTTGCCCATCGGCTTGCCCATGCTGACCATGTCGGGGATCAGCCCGTGGCGCTGGAAGCCCCAGAAGTGGCTGCCGATGCGGCCGAAGCCGGGTTGGACTTCGTCGGCGAGAAAGAGTCCTCCGCGCGCCCGGATCGCGGCTGCTGCGGGGGCAAGGAAGCCTGCGGGGTCGGGGTAGACCCCGTCGGAGGAGAAAATCGTGTCGACGATGAGAAGGGCGGGTTTGATGCCCTGTTCGGTCATGCGGGCGCAGGCGTCGGTGACGGCTGCGGCAAAGCCTTCGGCAATGCCGTTCGGGTAGTTTTCGGCGCTAGGTGCAGGGATCGGGAAGACTGTGGGGCCGGGGGCGACGGCGGGGCCGATGGACATCGACATCTCGGCGGTGGCCAGAGTGACGCCGTGGTAGGCGTTGTCGGTGACGATGACCCCGGTCCCGCCGGTGGCCGCGCGGGCGATGCGGAGGGCGAGGTCATTCGCCTCGGACCCCGTGCAGGTGAACATCACGTGGGAGAGCTCGGGCGGGAAAAGCGACAGGAGGCGCTCGGCGTATTCGAGGATGCCGTCGTGCAGGTAGCGGGTGTGGGTGGCGAGGGTGGCGGCTTGACGGGAGAGGGCTTCGACGACGCGGGGGTGGCAATGGCCGACGGAGGCGACGTTGTTGTAGCAGTCGAGGTAAGCCGTGCCGTCTGGGGCGTAGAGGTGGACGCCCTGGCCCCGGACAAGGTGGACGGGGGTTTCGTAGAAGAGGCGGTAGGCTGGGCCGAGGGCCTTGGCGCGACGTTGGGCCAGGGCCTCGTCCTGCGGCGAGAGGTGGCCGCCGCCGGGGGTGTAGGCGTTCAGCATGGTGGTCTGACGGGTCATGTCGGGGTTCCGCAGGCATGGAGGAGCGTGGTTGCGAGGGCGCCGGGATCGGTCAGCGCGTCGAGGCCCGCGCGCGAGGTTGGGGCGTTGCGCAGGATGTAGGCGGCGTTCTCTGGGTAGCGGGCAGCCCGCCAGGCGGAGATGGTGAGGGTGGTCACGAGGCGGGCGGTGATGAGATCAGGGAGGATCCTTATTTCCCGCGTTGTCAGAGGGTTGGCCTGATGGAAGGCCATGACCAGCGGAAGCAGCAGCGACGGTGGGTCCGTGGGGTCGATCAGGTAGGATGCGGCGACGGCGAGGTCGCAGATGCGGTACGACAGGGTCATGTCGCCGAAGTCGAGGATGCCGGTGAGGCGGGTAGGGTCCGTGGCGTCGGCGAGGAGGTTGTGGGGGTTGAAGTCGCCGTGGATGACCTGGCGGGGGAGAGTTGCCAGGGACGGGGCGGTCTGGGTGGCGAAGTGGGTGAGGAAAGCGGTGATGCGCGGCTTCAGGTCGGCGGGCAGGGCCTCGGTCAGGGGGGCGAGGTCGGGGGTGTTCTGTACGTCCCAGAGGAGGTGGTGGTCAGCGGCCGGGTGGTGGAAGGGGGCGAGCGTGGCGTCGAGTTGGCCCAGGGCGGTACCGATGGAGGCGGCGAGGGCGGGGGTGCGCGGCAGGTGGGCAAGGGGGGTGCCGGGGAGCCAGGTCAGGAGCCGCAGCGCTCCGTCCGGGGTGGGGAGGATCGTTTGGCCGTCGCGGGTGGGGATGATGCGCGGGGTGGGGAGGTTCGGCGCATGCTGGGCGGAGTGGAGGAGGGCCTGGGTCTGGAAGTCGGTGAGGGCGGCAGGTTCGGCAGGGTTCGCGAGTTTCAGGGTGTAGGAGGCGCTGCCGCTGTCGAGACGGTGGTTCTGGTCACGCTCGGACGTGAGGGGGTGGAGCGTGCCGGTCAGGCCCCAATGGGTGGCGACCATCGTCGCGAGGGCCTGGGGCGGCACTTGCGGCGGGGGCAGGGAGAGGAGGCTTCCGGCGGGGTCGGTCATTTGCGTCGCAGGATAAGGATTGGCGCGCGGGGGGCCAGCGGAATATACGTTGACATGGTTGAGTGTTTTAGTAAGGATATAAGTGCAAGCCTAGCCAGCCCTGTCGGGGCACGCCCGGTGTCAGTCAACTTGGCGGAGATGAAACATGTCCCGACACGATGCGGCCCGGGAGGCCGGGTACCTGGATCTGTTGAACGAGGCGCTGGCGGGGCTGTTCCCGTGCCCGGCTCTGGAGGCGATGATCGCTCGGCTGGAGGTGCGGGGATGAACGCGCATGTGGAGACATGGCTGACGACGGACGCGACGCCTGTGCATGACGCGCGGTCGCTGACCGAGGGCGGGTCGCTGGCGCGGATCGTGCTGGATGGGCAGGTTTATTCGATGCGTATTACCCGGGCGGGGAAGCTGATCCTGACGAAGTAGGGAAGGTGGGCGGATCGCCCACCCAACGCTTGTGCAACTGCGGGGTCGGGGAGAAAATCCTTCGAAGGATTTTGCAAAACTTTTCGAAAAGTTTTGACGCCCTCAGCCGCCGGTGTGGCTCATGTGCCGGGTCATCTGGCCTGCCACCTTCTGGCGGCTGTAGTCGAAGTCATGGCCCTTGGGCTTGCGCGCGATGGCGGCGCGAATGGCCTGTTCCAGGACCGCGTCGTCGGGGCTGGCGCGGAGGGGCGCGCGGAGGTCGGCCATGTCTTCCTGGCCGAGGCACATGTAGAGCTCTCCGGTGCAGGTGAGGCGCACGCGGTTGCAGCTTTCGCAGAAATTGTGGGTGAGGGGCGTGATGAAGCCCACCTTCTGGCCGGTTTCCTCGACCCGCACGTAACGTGCCGGGCCGCCGCTGCGTTCGGTGAGGTCGGTGAGGGTGAAGCGGCTCGCGAGGCGGGCGCGGAGGTCCTTCAGGGGCCAATACTGGTCGAGGCGGAGGGGGGACATGTCCTCGCCCATCGGCATGACCTCGATGAAGGTGAGGTCGTGGTTCTGCTGCGCGCACCAGTCGAGGAGGGGGAAGAGCTCGTCCTCGTTGAAGCCCTTGAGGGCGACGGCGTTGATCTTGACCCTCAGGCCAGCGGCCGTGGCGGCCTCGATCCCGTCGAGGACCTGCGGGAGGCGGCCCCAGCGGGTGATGTCCTGGAACTTCTTCGGGTCGAGCGTGTCGAGGGAGACGTTGATGCGGCGGACGCCGAGGTCGGCGAGGGGCTGGGCGAATTTGGCGAGCTGGCTGCCGTTGGTGGTCAACGTCAGTTCCTTCAAGGCGCCGGTCTGAAGGTGGCGGAACATCGCTTCAAAGAATGTGAGGATGCCCTTGCGGACCAAGGGTTCGCCGCCGGTGATGCGAAGCTTCTGGACGCCGAGGCGGACGAAGGTGGAGCAGAGGCGGTCAAGCTCTTCAAGGCTGAGAAGGTCGGCCTTGGGAAGGAAGGTCATGTGTTCCGACATGCAATAGGTGCAGCGGAAGTCGCAGCGGTCGGTGACCGAGACGCGCAGGTAGCTGATCGCGCGGGCGAAGGGGTCGATGAGGGGCGTCATGGGGGGAAGGTAGGCCTGCGCGGAGGGGCGCACAAGTGCGAGAGCGACGATTGCGGGGCCTTGGGCGGCGGGATAGGCTACGACCATGAGACACCTTGCATCGATTTCCGCCCTTGCCCTTGCCTTGTCGGGCTGTGCCCTGTTCCAGAAGGATGGGGCGCGGTTGGGCGTGACCGGGCCTGCCGAGGCGCAGCCCGCGACCGAATTTGCACCTGTCGTATCGACCAGCGTCCTTGGAACGACGCGGGCGGCAAGCGCAGAAGCGCTGGACAAGACCACGGCCGAGGAGAAGGCGGCCGCGCTCTCCGCCCCTGCACCGGGGGGTGAGCGGGAGTTGGGCCGTGTCGTCGTTGCGCTGGGTCCGCCGGCAGAGCAGGGGATCTGGCTGTCCTCGCCGCTGGTGAAGGAGAAGGCGCAGGGCCGGATCGTGACGGCGGCGGGCAAATCGCTGGCGGTCGAGTTGCGGCCGGGGACCGGCGGGGCGCTGCTCTCGTTGGCGGCCTTTCAGGCGTTGGGGCTGTCGCTGACGGACCTGCCGCAGGTGACGGTCTTCGGGCCGTAGGGTCGGGTTTCAGATTGAGCGCTGACGCGCGAGGCTTTTGTCTCGTCGTCGGGCCTTCGCCCTCCTCCTCGGCGCATGGGGGTTTTACCCCCAAACCCCCAGGATATTTGAACCAGTATGAAACCGGAGCATGCGGCGGCGTGCCTCCGGCGAGGATATTTGGGCAAAGATGAAAGGCAAGGGTCAGGCGGGCTGGATGGCGAGGTGGTCGGCCAGGGTGCCGGTGACTGACCAGTCAGGGTCAAGGAGGAGGAGGTCGGCGAGGTCGCGGTGTTCGGGCGTCGCAAGGTCGAGGCGGTTCAGGACGCGCGCGGGGGCGCCTACGGCCATGTCGAGCGCGGTGTCCGGGGGGGTGCCGACGACCGTGATCAGACGGTGGAGGCCTTCGGCCATTGTCACATGCGCGCCGGCAAGCGAGCCTTCGGCATTCACCAGGCGGCCGTCCTTCAGCCAGATGTCCTGGCCATAGAGCCGGAAGTGGCCAGAGCCGCCGACCGTGCACATGGCATCGGAAACCAGGAACATCCGTCCGGGCAGGGGACGGGCGCGGATGGCGAGGCCGACCATCTCGTCTGCGACATGGATGCCGTCGCAGATGATGCCCGCGTAGGCCGTGGAGTTGATGCAGGCGCCAGTGACCCCGGGGGCGCGGTTCAGCATCGGCGACATGGCGTTGAAAAGATGGGTGAAGCAGGTGGCGCCTGCGTCGAGGAGGGCACGGACCTCGTCCGCCGTGGCGTCGGAGTGGCCGATGGAGACGACAGCGCCGGTGCCGACAAGGCGGGCCACGTCCTGCGGCGTGGCGCTTTCGGGGGCGACGGTGATCTTGACGAAAAGACCCGCAGCACGGAGGCGCTGGACATGGTCGAGGGTCGTCGCGTCGAAGGGGCGGATGTAGTCCGCCGCGTGCGTGCCACGGCGGGGAATCGAGAGGTGCGGGCCTTCTATGTGCAGGCCGAGGAGGCTGCTGTCAGGCCTCGGTTCGGAGTGAGCTGCGAGGACGGCGTCGACGGCGCGGGCCAGGACCTCGGGCGCGTCGGTGATGACGGTGGGCAGGATGCCGACAGTACCGAAGCGGCGGTGGGCGGCGGCCATGGTGTGGAGGGCGGTGGGGCTTTGGTCGTTGTTCAGCAGCGCGTCGCCCCCGCCGTTCACTTGCAGGTCAAGGAAGCCGGGCGTGACAATGCCCTTGAGGCGGCGGGTGATGGCGCCCTTTGGGGGCGTCCCGATCTGCAGGCTGCAGGTGCCCGAAACGCCGAGGGCTGCGCCCTGTCGCAGGCCGTGGCCGTCGAAGATCGCGTCGGGGAGAAGCCAGAGATCGGGTTTGGCTGTCATGGCCTTGGTCCCGTGAAGAAATAGGGGCGGAGGGCGGATTGCACCCGAGCCAGCGCCAGGGCGCGGGGCAGGGGATGGCGACTTTCGCGGGCGATTGCAACCTCGTCTGGACGGAAATGCGCGAGGAGGAGCGGGTCGGGGAGGCGTTTGTCGGCGAGGTCGGACAGGAGGCGCTGGACGGCTTGTTGCGCCTTCGGGTCCGGCCAGTAGTAGCGGATGCGGTCGGCGTAGCCGAAGTGGCGTTGCAGGCGTGGGTCGGACCCGTGGATATGGGCCTGCCAGTAGACCGGGTTTGCCAGCATCACCTCCTCCATCACGTCGGGGAGGGAGGGGCCGGTGGACCAGCCGTTCTGCGCGCGGATGGTGTCGAGGGCGTAGAGGGCCTCGCGCCAGGCGAAGGTCAGGGCGGGGCCGACCTTCTGGAAAGCGAAGCCGAGTTGGGCGAGACGGGGGTAGGCCTCGGGGTGCTGGTAGTCGGTGGAATGGGCTTCGAGGCAGACGCGGGGCCAGTCGATGAGAGCGTCGAGGAGGTGGGGGTCGCGGGTGAGGGGGAGGTGGTGGGTGTGCCTAGGCTTAGGCACCCTCGCGTCACGTGAAGTGAGCAATTGGAGCACGTTCGCAGGTTTCACCCGAA
>JAIXSA010000011.1 GCA_027484915.1 Paracoccaceae bacterium
GCCCGCCATCACTGGTTCCATCTGGCAGGAACCAGATCGGACCTGAAACTTCGGGAAACGCTTGGGGTGCGTATGCGACGACGGTTCCGTCCTGCTGTCGGGCAACAAGCCTGTCTGGTTGCGCGGCGATTTCAACCGGTCGGCCTGACACCATTGCCCGTGCGCGGGCATCGACCAGAAACCCTTCAAGCCGCGCACGGTCCAGCAAGCCAGCTCCGGGTAGCCCGCGCCCCACAACCAACCCGCTTGCCAAGGCAAGGATCGCAAGGACCAGGAGCATCTCGACCAGCGTGACGCCCGCTTCGCAATCACGGCGTGATATCGGCATTGTCACCTTCGCCGCCCTCTTTGCCGTCAGCGCCATAACTCAACAGCCGGTAGGCCGCCCCATCAGAATTTGCGGCATAGACGTAATCGTTGCCCCAGGGGTCGACAGCTACCTCCTTGGTCAGATAGGGACCATTCCAGCCGGTGGCCGATGGCGGTGCCGATGTCAGCGCCGCCAGCCCTTCGGACTGCGCCGGGTAGCGGCCAAGATCAAGGTGATAAAGCTCCAGCGCCGTCTGGTACGAGGCGATTTGAATGCGGGCCGTCTTGACCCGTGACTGTCCCATGTAACCCACCACCCGTGGCCCGACGAGCGCAGCAAGCAGCGCAAGGATCACCAGCACCACAAGCAATTCGACCAGGGTAAAGCCCGCTTCCGGGTCTTTGGCATGCAAAGGCGTTGCCATCATCTTTATTCCCTATGTCACAAGAACAGGTCGTTGACGGACATCAGTGCGCCGATGACCAGATAGATCAGCCCGCCCACAGCGATCGAGATGAACAGGATTAGCGCTGGTTCCAGCAACGCCAGCGCCCGTTCAAGCGCAGCGGTGGTCTTCTCTTCGAAAATGGCAGCCGCCTGCGTCAGGCTCTTGCCCAGATTGCCGGTTTCCTGCCCTACCTTCATCAGGCTCGACAGTAACCCCGGAAAGGCGCGATCATCACGCAGCGGCCCGGTTACATCCTGCCCCGCACGCAACGCGGCTTCCATCTTTTCAAGGGTGGCTGCAAGCCCTGGCGCAGATGTCGACCGGCGGGCAAGTCGCAAGCACTCGTCCAGCGGCAACCCCGCCTCGCTCAGCATTGCAAGTGTCCGAGTCATCTCGGCCAAACGCGACAGGTTCACCAGTGGTCCAAGAAACGGCACACGACGCGCCGCTTCGGCCAACGCCAGTTGCACCGCAGGCCGGCGCAACAGCACGGTACCCGAGAGCAGCACCGCACTCACCGCTGCAGCTGTGGCCATCCAATGCGCAGCAATCCAGTCTGAAATTCCGATAAGCTGACGGATCGCGGCATCGCTGCCTCCGGCGACAGGTGTTTCGGGCAAGATCGCGCGCAACTGCGGCAGCACGGCCAGAGCGATCAAGCCAACAGCCCCTGCGGCGACGATCACAAGAAACGCAGGATAGACTAGCGCCGCCCCAACCTTTCTTCGCAGATGCGCGGCGCGGGTCCGCCCCTCGTAAAGACGTGCAAGCACCATGGGCAGCGTTCCGGCCACCTCAGCCAGGGCAATGAGCCTCAGGTAAGTTTCGGGAAAGATGCGTCCCTGACGGGCCATTGCTTCGGCCAGACTGCTGCCTGCCCGCAACTCTGCCTTGATGCCCCGCAGCGGCGCAGCCAAGGGGCCGGACTGTGCTTCGGCCAACAGGATTTCTATCGCGCGGCCAAGCGGCACACCAGACCGCACCATCCAGGCCAGTTCCTGCGTGAAAAGTGTGATGTCCTCTTCCCGCGGCGAAGCGGCCCGGCCTAACTTTCGCGTCAGGCGCAACGGGTTGCCGTCATTCATCCTGCACCACCCGCAACACCTCGGCCACGCTGGTATGACCAGACAGAACATGCCGCAATCCTTCGGCCAAAAGCGGCACCATGCCCGCCTCTACGCCTGCCTCATGCAGTGCAGCGGTGCCAGCGCCGCCAAGGAGGGTCGCTCGAAGGGTCTCGCCGACGGGCAGCATTTCGAATATCGCGGTGCGCCCGAAATAGCCGGTACCGCCGCATTGGTCACATCCTTCGGCCCGCCAGATCGCGGCACCTCTCTGCGGATCATGACCAGCCATGACCTGAATGGCCGGCGTAAACGGCAACGTCGCGACCTGCTCTGGTTTGCGACAATGGCGACAAAGCTGGCGCAGCAGACGTTGACCGATGCTCAGCCTCAGCGTTGCGGCCAGCAGATAGCGCTCTACCCCCATCTCGGTCAGACGTACAACTGCACCTGCGGCCGAATTGGTATGGAGCGTGGTCAGCACCAAATGACCCGTCAACGCCGCCTGAACAGTAATCGCGGCCGTTTCGCGGTCCCGCACCTCACCGACCAGCAGCACGTCAGGATCGGCCCGCATAAAGGCGCGCAGTCCAGCGACGAAATCGAGGCCGATGGCCGTGTTGACCTGCACCTGCGATATTCCCGGAATATGGTACTCGACCGGATCCTCGATCGAGATGATCTTGCGAGACGGATCGTTCAGCGCAGCGGTCGCGGCGGCAAGTGTGGTGGTCTTGCCGCTCCCTGTCGGTCCGGTGACGAGGATCAGCCCATGACTTTGAGCAAGCGCATGACGCAGCGCGGCTTCGGCATCCGGCAAAAGCCCAAGCCTGTCGATCGGCGGGATACGCGCCTGTCCTGCCAACAGGCGCAGCGCTACCCCCTCGCCGTCAACCATCGGCAAGGTCGCGCAGCGCATATCGATGCGACTGCCGCCAATGGTCGCGCGGATATGCCCGTCCTGCGCAAGCCGTCGCTCCGCAATATTCAGCCCCGCCAAAATCTTCAGCCGCGCCACCAGCGCACGGCCCGTCGGGGCCGGAACGGTCGTCACAAGGCGCAGCAAACCGTCGACACGCTGACGGATAACCATCTGCTGGGAGGCCGGCTCAAAGTGCATATCGGTTGCGCGGGCTTCGACGGCACGCGCCAGCAACCTGTCCAGAAGCGTCACTGTCGGCGCGTCCAGTGCACTGTCGTCCGTCGTGTCGGAAGCAGCCGGTTCTGCCTGCTGTTGCACTGTGACGGGCGCGTTTTCCGCAAGCCGATCCAAGCGCGACAACAGCGCCGGAACCGAAGCAACCCGCAGCGCAAGTGGACGACCAAGCGCAGCTGCAAGCGCAGCCATAGCGGTGCCATCCTGTGGATCGGCAACCGCCACCAGCTCCGCTCCGGTCGCAGGATCGGGACCAAGCGGCAGCATCAGCGCCGCACGCAAGAACCGCAACGACAGTGTCGATGGTAACGTGATGCGGTCGGGCCAATCCGCATCGGTCATCATCGGCAGGCCAGCGATTAAGGCCACCTTTTGCGCAAGCTGCACAGGGTCGTCGCCACCGGGCCCAAGAACGGCCAAAGAGCTATTTGCCGATGCCGTCATTCTCCGGCCATTAGCGACATCTTGCGACGGATTTCCTGCGCCATGATCGAGGCGTCCATCTGGTCACGGATGACATGAGGCGTGATGAACACGATCAATTCGGTGCGGGCCGTGCCCGTCGTGCGATGTCCGCCAAGCAGCTTTGTCAGCGCATCCCCTCGCTTGGTGCGGGTGGATTGGGTTGAAATCAACCCGCCAAGCGCCACAGTCTGCCCGTCATAGACCGCAACCCGTGTGGCTATGGACCTTTGACGCAACGTGGGGGTCAGCGTTGCAGTCCCATCCGTCTGGCCCACCACCGCAGAGAGTTCCTGTTTAACCAGAAGGTTCACCAGATCGGCGTCGCTGACCTGTGGAGTAACCTGCAAGATCACGCCCGCATCGCGGTATTCAACCGAATTGACCGTCGGCGCGTTTGGATCGGTGGTCGCCTGGACCTGCTGGGTGACGATAGGAACCTGCTCGACCACCTTTATCTCGGCCGGTTCATTTTCAAACGCGGACACGGAAGGCGCCGAGACGACCTTTACATCCGTAACCTGCGACAGGCTGTCGATGATCGCCCTCGGATCGGCACTGCGTCCCAATACGATGTTGACGGCCGGCAGGTTGGCGGCCAGCCCGGTGGCCACATTGGTGCTGGCGATCAGGCTTGCCTCGTTATCCTCCAGATAGGCCTGCACCCCCATCCTGGTTGCGTCGTTCAATGTCACCTCGACCAGCATGACATCGATCAGCACCTGAATTGGCGACTTGTCGATTGCCGCCAGCAACGCCAAAGCTTCACGCCGGATCGGCGCAGGCGCCCGTATGATGAGCGTGTTGTCGGCATCATTCGCGATGAAATGCAGATCATTCCCCGCAGCTCCACCCATCGCCAAGGCAGAGGGAGAAGCGGCATCGGGGACCGCCGTGTCCGCCGCCCCTTCCGTCGCTTTGTCCCCGAAACCGGTGGTCGCCGCGGCCGCTGCCGGCTGTGCCCCCCCGCCACTGCCACCAAAGGTTTCGGCCAGAACAGAAGCCAGCGAAGACGCACGGGCGAACTGGACCTGATAGACTTCAATATCCGTACCGCCTGCCCCGCCGGTCTGGTCCAGACGCTGGATCCAGCGCATCGCGTTGCCTACATCTTCGCGGCTGGCGGCGCGCACGATCAGGGCATTCGACCGCTCAAGAACCACCACTTTCCACGTCGAGGCCGACGGATCGCTTTCTTGCATGGCCCGCAGGTCCGCTGCGACACTGGCAGCAGCGGCCGATTGCAGAAAAGCAATCCCGGAAGCCGAGTTGGCCATCACATCGGTATCAAGCGATCCGATCAGCGCCGCCAGGTCTGCGCGCAAGGTGCTGCTGCCACGCAACAGGATTAGATCCCCATCAGGAGCCGCCCGCAGCGTTCCTTCAGGCGCGGCAAAGCCGTCAAGCAGCGACAGCATCCGGTCAGCGGGCACCCGGCGCAACGGAACGGCGGTCAAGCCGTAGCCATCTGCCGCCAGACGCGCCGTCGTGCCATCACCGGTCCCCGCAGAAATCCTGTAGCTTCCAGCCGTTTGGGTCAGTGATAGCCCGTTCGCCAACAGGGCCTCTTCAAACAGCCCGACAAGGGCCTTCCGGTCCACTTCTCCCCCCGTAGCAAGGGTCACAGTGCCGGAAATACCGGGATCAACCGTATACGGAACCTTCAAAACCTGACCAAAAAGCGACTCGGCCGCCGCTTCGACGGAAACCCCCTGAAGGTTGACCGTAAACCCCGCCCCAAGCGGTTGAATACCATCCGGCACCTCGCGCTCGGTGCCCATGTCGTCAAAATAGACGACGCGGGTAGTCGCTCCCCCGCCAGAGGCAGTGGAAGCCCGGTGCTTTTGCCCCCGTGGTGCCAGATCGATACCACTCAGCATGTCAGTCTTTTCACGCTGCGCATCGATACAGCCCGAAAGCGCAAGTGCCAAAGCCAGTCCGGCCAGCACCGACAAGACCCGCCAGCGGCGACCAAAGTGACAAAAATGCTTGGAAAGTGACACATTCAATCCAATCTTGGAGAATTGAAAATGCAGACCAACCGCTCGGGCCAACTGGTGCGGCCAAACGTTCTGCAAGTCGCGCATGCGGCGTTCACCGCCTGCTGGCTCGGATACACTTACGCTCGCGATACAAGCGGAGCCCCTATTCCGAAAGTTGAAGAGCGCAACCCGCTCCTGCCGCTCCACCGTCATGCGCCCGTTACCTCAACAAAGGTGTGTTCATGAGGTCTTCGATCAATACGCTGACCAGTTCCCCGCGCCCCTGGACGCCCGCCTTGCGGTAAATGGCGTTCAGATGCGCCTTGACCGTGCCTTCGGCCGACCCGCGCATCGCCCCGATTTCTCCGATGGAATAGCCCTTGATGGTAAACGTGGCCACGTCCTTCTCGGCCGCAGTCAAGGACCACTGCCGGAAGTAGCCCTCCATCAGGTCGCTCAACACGGAGCCCGCCGCGTCGAGGCGGCGCATCATCTGCTTCTGGACAAGGAGCTGGTGCCGCGCCCAATGAATTCCAAACATCATCCCGATCGCAAGTCCGGCGGTTGCCATGACCTCGGGCAGAATGTGGGAAAAGGCGGTTATGCCCGAACCGATATCCATGGCGACATCGACCACGAAGACCATGGAACACAGAACCTGAAACACGCCAAGAAGCACCAAACCAACGGGAAAAACCTGCGAGAAACGGGCCACACGCGTCCGAGAAGAAGCAGAGCCTTGCGACGTTTCGAGATTTCGCTGCTCGCGCATTTGCTGCTGTACCTACCCTGAGGCACACCTAACCGACGGACCGTCCAAGCAACAGACTATCAAAAGGACAACCGGTCGATCGGCATGCTCCCTGCCGAGCGCGGGCCCGTAAACGTGCGACAACCGATCCTGACGGGTGACGAAGCACTCGACGTAGAAATGCTACGCTGAAGTACCGGCAAACTCTGTCGACCGAACCAGGATTTAGTGTGGCGCAACTGCAGATTACGGGTCATTGACACTGAAGCAGGCTCGCTGCGGAATCCATCGAAGCGGCCGAGAGACGGCAAAAGATGCATCGGAAAGTCTTGAACATCTCCGCGATCCCAAAATCCGCCGCTCCCACATGGTGGTGGACCTAGGAAACCGAAAAACATTTACATGGCCGCTAGGCGGTTGGCTTGACCAGTCTTTCAAGAATGCTGGCGGAAGCTGTGTCCGCCAGCCCATAACGGCGCCCATTGCGTCGGTCTTCGACCGTGAAGAACGAAAGATGACGTGAAAACATGCGCTTACCGACCATCCGCATGCGTCGGTTTTCCTCCCGGATGTCCCGGGCATGGCCCAAGACTGTCTTTTTGAGACAGATTTTGCGCCACATCATGCTGCACCTTCTTCGGTTGTCCAGGTTGCCAGAATAGGGCAGTATCCGTCCCCATGAAGCTGCTTCGCCGTGGATCTGCCTTCCATCTGCGCCGCCGCGTTCCTCTCCGGTTCAAGGAGGTGGAGCCCCGGGAACACGTCAGCATCAGCCTGCACACCGACTCCGAGAAGACCGCGAAGGAAAAGGCGGCCGTCGTCTGGGCCGAAATGATCGACGCCTGGGAGGCCAAGCTCGATGGCTTGAGTGATGTCGGGGCTGAACGTCTCGCCGCCGCCAAACGGCTCGCACAGCGCCGGGGTCGGACCTACTACCCCGTCGAACAGGTCGCCAAGCTGCCGCTGCAAGAGCTTCTCCAGCGCATCGAGGCGGTAGTGAACCGCAAAGGGGAAGTGGACCGCGCCGAGGCCGAGGCGCTGCTGGGCGGTGTTCCTGTCCCGGCCATCGGCATCACTGATGCCCTCGAAGAGTTCTGGAAGATCGAAGCGATCCGGTTCCGTGGGAATTCCGAGGATCAGGTCCGCCGCGCCAAGAACCCGCGCATCAAGGCCATCACCAACTTCATCGCGGCGGTCGGAGAGCGGCCCTACCTGGAGGTCACGACCGCCGATCTGCAGACCTTCAAGCGGTGGTGGAAGCAGAAGATCCTTGCCGAGGGCCTGACCGCGAACAGCGCGAACAAGGATTTCAGCTATCTGACCTCGACCCTGCGCGCCGTCGCCACCGATGCCGGGGTTCTGGACAAGATCCAGTGGGATACCCGTGGCCTCGCCCTGCCCCAGGAAGAGCCGAAGATTCGGAAACCGTTCAGCAAGGCATGGATCAGCGACAAGCTCCTTGCCCCTGGCGCGCTGGCTGGGCTCAACGGAGAGGCCCGTGCGATCCTGTTGGGCATGATCAACACCGGATACCGGCCCAGCGAAGGTGCTGGGCTGACGGCCGCGCAGATCAGGCTGGACGCAAACGTGCCCCACATCAGCATCGAGCCAGGCAACCGGACCCTGAAAACCGCAGCCTCGAGCCGCGTCATTCCACTTCTGGGTGTCAGCCTGGAAGCCTTCCGCGCCTTCCCCAAGGGGTTCCCTCGCTACGCCGACAACCCAAGCTTCTCGGATACGGTCAACAAGTTTCTTCGCGAAAACGGGCTGCTGGAGACCGAAGAGCACACGCTCTATGGTCTGAGACATGCTTTCGAGGACCGCCTGCTGGCGGCCGGCATCGACGAGCGAATCCGCCGCGAGCTGATGGGGCACAGCCTGCGCAGGGAACGTTATGGTGAAGTGGCCTCGCTCGAACATATGGCCGCGCTCCTCAAGCCGCTTGCGCTTTGAGGCGGCGGCCCATGACCACGCGCCTTGATGCCGCCAGACGCGCGGCCCGAGAATGCGCCTCCGTCTCTTCGTCGAGCCTGTCCATTATGTGGCCTGCCCCCTGAAAAGTGGTCCTCGCTGACGTATGGCTTTCGAGCCATTTGGAGGATGCACGAATGCGCCAGAAGAAGCACAAGCCGGAGGAGATCGTCGCCAAGCTCCGGCAGGTCGACGTGTTGGTGTCGCAAGGCCAATCAGTGGCGGAAGCCATACGCTCGATCAGCGTGACGCAGTTCACCTACTATCGGTGGCGCAATGAGTTCGGCGGGTTGAAGACCGACCAGGTGAAGCGGCTGAAGGAACTGGAGAAAGAGAACGAGCGCCTCCGGAAGGCGGTGTCGGATCTAACGCTGGAGAAGCTGATCCTGCGGGAGGCTGCCTCGGGAACCGAAGGTACGCACTACCGAAACTTCTGAGCCCCGCCCGCCGCCGTGCTTGTATCGAGCATGTCAGGCAGAAGTTCCGGATCACGGAACGGTTCGCCTGTCGCGTGCTCGGGCAGCACCGCTCGACACAGCGGAAGATGCCACAGAGGGGCGCGCCGATGAAGGCGCTCTGACGGCGGACATCGTCGCACTCGCCTCGCAACTTGGGCGCTACGGATACCGCCGGATCACTGCCCTGCTGCGAGAGGCTGGTTGGTCGGTAAACGTGAAGCGGGTCGATCGCATCTGGCGGCGGGAGGGGCTGAAAGTCCCACGAAAGCAACCGAGGAAGGGCCGGCTCTGGCTCAACGATGGATCGTGCATCCGTTTGCGACCCGAGCGTCCGAACCATGTCTGCTCCTACGACTTTGTCGAAGCCCGGACCCATGATGGAAGGAAGTTCCGCATGCTCAACCTGATCGACGAGTTCAACCGGGAATGCTTGGCAAACCGGGTTGACCCGCGGCTGCGATCGACGGACGTCATCGACGTCCTGTCCGATCTGTTCGTCCTGCGGGGTGTTCCCGATCACATCCGGTCCGACAACGGCCCGGAGTTCATCGCCAAAGCGGTGCGCGACCTTCGTCATGCGCGGCGCTCGCGTTCAGATGTCCGCGGGTCAAGCTTGGTTCGGAGGTCGCATGCAGGCAGTTGCCTGTCACTGATGCAGATCAACATCCGGGCGACGGAACCGATCTAAGCTGCAGAAAAGCAGAGCGCGGATCGTCCGACAGCCCGAACTCGTGATGCGCCGCAATCGGATGAGGTCATGACTGAAGCGAACATCGGGCCGACCACTGCGGAAGAGACCGGCCCCCCAGCCGTGCCCCCGCTGCCACGGGATGCCAACGCGCTGATGGTTCCCGTGGTGGTGAAGGAGGTGCCCAAGCCAGAGCCGCCGAAGCCAAAGCCCAAGCGCCAGTTGTGGCTATGGGCCCTGGCTGCAGTGGTGGCGATCGCGGTCGGCGGGTTTGGCTATTTCCAGCCCTGGGTCGATGCGGCGACCGAAGTGGCGGTCGAAACCGTCGGCCTTGGTCCCGTCAGTCGCATTCTTGCCGTAAACGGGCGCATCGCGAGCGAGCGCGCAGTCGATGTGCGGCCGCAGGTCAGTGGCAAGCTTGCCGCAGTGACTGTGGTCGAGGGTGACGCGGTCAAGTCGGGGGCTGCCGTGGCACTGATCGACCCTGCCACTGCGCAGGCTGCCGTGCGTCAGGCGATGGCGGGCCTTGATGCAGCGCAGGTCGCCGAAGCGGATGCACAGTCGGAATACGCCCGCAATCAGGCGCTTGGGTCCAATGTGGCGCGGGTGGTCCTGGAAAGTTCGGCGCGGGCGGTGCAGTCCTCGGCGCAAGAAGTGGCACGGATGACGGCCCTTCTTGATCAGGCACAGATCCAGCTGAAGACCTACACGATCCGCGCTCCGCTGTCGGGCAACGTGTTGGTCCTGATGGCAGAGCCTGGCCAACTTGTCGATCCCGCGACCGTGCTGATGACGATTGCCGACCTTGGGCGTTTGGTTGTCGAGACAGACGTCGACGAATCCTATGCCACGCAGGTCAAAGTCGACCAGCCTGCCGCGCTTCAGCTGTCTGGCGAGACCACCGTGCGGGAGGGCCATGTCAGTTTCGTCTCGCAGAAGGTGGACGAGGCCACGGGCGGGCTGGAGGTCAAGCTGACCGCAGACACCCCCCTGCAGGCCCCGATCGGCCTGACGGTGACGGCGAACATCACAGTGGATCAGCGCCCGGCGGCGATCACCGTTCCCCGCGCGGCCATCATCCGGGATGCAAAGGGCACCGGCGTCCTGGTCCTGGTCGACGGCAAGGCCATGCGCCGCGACGTGACGCTGATCGACTGGCCCGCCGCCCGCTTGATCGTGACGGCAGGCCTGACCCCGGGTGACGTGGTCATCGCCGATGCGACCGGGCTTGCTGACGGGCAGACCGTGAAGGTCAAACCCTAATGCTCTACGCGCTGAAGATCGCCACCCGATATCTGACGGCCTCCAGGGCGCAAACGGCGCTTTTGGTCTTCGGCGTCGCCATCGGGGTTTTCATCTTCATCTTCATGTCGGCGCTGATCGGGGGCCTCGCCGAGTTCATCATGATGCGCACGGCAGGGGACATGGCCCATATCACCATCCAGGCCGAAGCCGTGGACCCGGCGCTGCTGAACCCCGCCGCGCTGGGCACTGTCCTTCTGGTGCAAGAGCCTTCGACCAAGGCCACGGCTATCCTGAAGGACACCTCTGCCTTCATTCCTCTGATTGAAGGCCTGCCGGGGGTGAAGGGCATTTCGCAGCAGATCAATGGAACGGGGTTTCTGACCCGCGGCGGGCAGGTCACGCAGGTTTCAATCAACGGGCTGGAACCGGGGCACGAGTCTGTTATCGCCAACCTTGCAAGCTACGTCACCGAGGGGACCGCGAACCTTGGGGCGGGCGGCGTTCTTCTGGGCAAGACCCTGGTCGAGGATATGGACCTGACGCTGGGCCAGACGGTGCGGCTGCAAAGCTCGTCAGGCGTGGTGGCGGTGCTGACGATCACCGGGATCTACGAGATGGGATCGGGCGGGCCGGACCGCAGGCAGGCCTATGTCAGCCTTGCGACCGCCCGGACGCTCTTCAAACTGCCGCAGGGGGTGACGCGGGTCGAGATCAAGCTTGACGACCTTTACGCCGCCGACGCCCTTGCCCCGCAGATCAAGGCACTGACGGGCCTTGATGCGAAGTCCTGGACCGAACAGGCGGCGCAGCTTCTGGACGCGCTGAAGGCACAGGCGCAGACGGGCTATATCCTGAAGGCCTTCGCCCTGCTGACGATCGTCATCGGTGTCGCCTCGGCGCTCCTCCTCTCCACCTACCGGCGCAGGCCCGAGATCGGGATCATGCGGGCCATGGGCGCGGGGCGCTGGTTCGTTATGGTGGTCTTCGTTGCCCAAGGCGCGTTGATCGGGCTGATGGGGGGCCTTTTCGGCGCGGCGGCGGGCTATGGTGTGCTCCTCGCCTTTCCGTCGCGCGACAGTTTCGGGCCAGGGCAAAGCGGGTTGCCCATCGACATCCGGCAGGGAGCCTATGGGCTGGCGATCTGGCTGACGACGCTGGGGGCGATCCTGGCCTCGATCCTGCCCGCCCGCGCCGCAGCCCGGCTGGACCCGGTCACGGCCATCGGCCAATGACCGCCCTGCTGGAGGTGCGCGATCTGGTCAAGACCTTCGGATCGGGTGAGGCCGAAACGCGCGTCCTGCGCGGGCTTAACCTGGCGATGCAGACTGGCGAGCTTGCGGCCCTTCTGGGACCCTCGGGGTCGGGGAAAAGCACGATTCTCACCATCCTTGGCACGCTGATGCACCCCACCTCGGGCAGCCATACGATGCTGGGTTTGGACCTCACCACCGCCAGCGACCGCGCTTTGACCGAGTTTCGCAATCTGCACATCGGGTTCGTGTTCCAGTTCCACAACCTTCTGCCCGACTTCACCGCGTTGGAAAACGTGTGCTTCCCCACCGCTGTCCGCGAGGGGCGCGAAACCGCTGCAGCGCGCCTTCGCGGAGAAGAACTTTTAGTCCGCATGGGACTTTCCGAGCGTATCCACTTTCCCACCGCCAACCTCTCCGGCGGCCAGAAGCAGCGTGTCGCCGTGGCCCGCGCGCTGATGAACCGCCCCGAGCTGGTGCTGGCCGATGAACCGACCGGCAACCTCGACCGCGCTTCGGCCCTGCAGGTGATGGACCTGATCGGCGAGATCAACCGCGAGGAAGGCACGACCTTCCTGATCTCGACCCACGACGAAAAGATCGCGGCACAGTGCCGGCGGCAGATCGTGGTCGGGGATGGGCTGGTGACGGGGTAGCGCCTAGTCGAACGCGCAGGCGATCCGGGTGACCGTGCCGTGAAAGTAGGACCGTTCCCCTTTGGCGCTACGGTACAGCACTTCGCCCGTCATCGGGATCAACATGCCATCCTGCGACTGGTAGTCCGACATCCGACACTCCCATGGCAGCATGACGGACACGCCGTCTACCGTGGCCGCGCGCGCATCGGCGTGGATGCTGGCGACGAGGCCGTCGGCGCCAAACCGGAACGACAGCGTCAGGGTCAGCGGGCCATCGGTCATGGTGGCGCGGGCTGACGCGCCATCGACCGGGGTCCAGGTCACGCCCTGGCTTGGCAGAAGGGCGGTCGGATACCAGACACCCTCGGCAAACCAGCGCATCAGTTCGGCTTTGGCAAAGTCTCCACCACCCTCTACCGTGCCGACCGGGAAGAGGCCCAGAAGGGCTGGATGCAACTGCCCCCGCCCGCCGATGTAGGAATCCGTCACCCGGACCTGCAGGCCCGGAGCCATCGTGATCCGCGCGTCCCAGACAAAGCCGGGACGGTTCGTCGTGACATGCTGGACCGAGGTGAAGGGCTTCCAGGCCTCTGCCGTGAGGGACATGTGAAGTGCCCTCGCATCGACAGGTTGGCCGAGCGGAGGATCGGCTGGCCATGGGTCAGCGCGCGTTGGAAGTAGCGGCGCACCGGGTCGGGAAGGTCCGCGATTTCGGCGGCGTCGTAGGTTCGCGCCGGGCCGCGTAGCGCTGTTGCGACAAGCCGTGCGACCAGCTGGCGGCCGGCCAGCGACCATCGCCAGCCCCCGAACGCGGCCAGACCGGCATAGGCGGCGACCAGCGCCACCGCCCCGGCAATCCACCTGATCGGGTCCATGGCAGCCCTCAGATCCGGCCCATCAAGATCAGGACGACGACGATGATCAGGATCGCGCCGATCACCCCCACGCCACCGTGCCCGTAGCCGTAGCCGTAACCGCCGAACCGGCCGCTGAAACCGCCGAGCAGGAAGATGATCAGGATGATGGCAAGGATGGTTCCTAGGGACATGTCGTGCTCCGCGGTTGCGAGGTATAGGCCGTTCAGGATGCGCGCCTTGAACGGCCGGGGATCAACGCTGCGACAGCGCGCCGATCATCAGGCCCGCGCCGACCGCCAGAAACAGGGCGAGATACGGGTGCGAGGCGACGGTCGTCTCGATGCTGGCTTCGGCGGTCTTGCCCCGCCGTTCGACCGAATGGACAGCGCTGCCGATATCGTCCGTGATGTCCGAAACCATCCGGCGCCCGCGCTTTTCCACCATCGACGTCACAGAGTGCGTCAGGGTCGCGACATCGCCGCGCAGCACGTCGAATTGCGCCGACAGCTCGGCAAAGTCGGTCGGGGCAGTGGGTCCTTGAAACTTGCCATCTTGCAGCATCGCGTTCTCCTTGTTCGCTCAGCGGAATTGCTTGGGTCTACTGGACAGCGGATGCGGGCGGACTGCACTAACCTCGCTCAGGTGGACCGGCGTTTTGACGGAAAAGCCAATCCGCCCAAGCTGGTCACGGCCCAGTCGGCGATTGGGCGGACAAGACCAGCGTTGAGATCGCGGCCATCACTTCGTCGTTATGGCCGACCCATGCGTGGCCCCCGTTTCGAACCCAAGGAAGCGCGCGCCTGCAATCTTCCCGGCCATGTATTCGGCGCTGGCATAGGTGCCGTAGCCATCGTCCCTTGCGCTGACGATCAAGGTGGGGGCGGTGACGCGGCTCAGATCGACCGGGGTCATCGCCTTGCCCGCCGCGGTGTCCGCCCTTAGTCCGGCTGCCCGGGCAGAGACCGGAAGGACCGCATCCAGCATGGCGTTGACCCGCGCCTGCTCGGACGGACCAGCGGCTGCAACTATGGCAGGCGGAGTGGCGACGACAGTGGCGATCATCCGGTCCCGCGCGATGTGCAGACCCGTCCAGAACAGGAAATCCGACCCGATCACCCGCATCATCGCCGCCTCGACCCAAGGGACCATCGGCTCGGCAGACAGTGCCTGATCCGGGGGATTGTAGCCAAGCGGGACCATCAAGATCAGCACCGACACCCGGTCGGGGGTGCCGGATCGCCATCTGCAGGGCCGAGAGCGCCCCCGCCGATCCGCCCATGACGGCGACCCTGTCGATGTCTAGGGTATCCATCAGACAGACAAAGGCATCGGCCTGCGCCTCGGCCGAGCCATCAGGCGGCGTCGGCGTGCGCAGGTAGCCAGAGCGCGACAGGGCCACGACCCGGATGCCTTGGGCGATCAGCGGCGCGGCGAAGGCCATGCCCTGGTCAAAGCCTCCGCCGCTGCCATGGACGGCGAGAAGGACCGGCCCTTCACCCGCCGCCTGATACTCGATCTGGCCGCAAGGGGTTTCGATGAGGGTGCTGTTCTGCGCAATCCGCGCCTTGGCCGCTGCCATGTCGGTAGTGAACTGCCACCAGACCGCTGTTCCGCCGATGAGCAACGCCACCGCGACCGCTGCCAGTAGTATCCACCACCGCCCCATCATGGCGCAGGTAAGCTCACGGCTGCACCACCTCGCGCCGCAGAAGCCAGCCGCCGGGCAGCACGAAGGCCGCAAGCGTGCCGATGCCCAGCATCGTCAGGCCCAGGACGAAGAACCACCCGGCAATCGGCACCAGCCATGCGAGACCCGCCAGAAAGGCCCCAAGACAGGCCAGCGCGAACTTGCCCGGCAGGCCCTCTGGCATCCTGCGCCCAACGCCCAGCCACAACCCGACGCCCAGCACGTAGGACCCCAGCGCGTAGCCCGCGAAGATCGCCAGCATCGTCAGGATCAGCATCACCGGCAGCAGGAACACCCCCACCAGCGTCAGCATCAGGACGAACCCCGATCCCGCCAGCGCCGAGGTCACCAGAAACCCCGACCAGATCGCCCGGCCCGGATGCGCCAGTGCCAGCACCCGCCAGTTCTGCACCGCCTGCGGGGCAATCGCGATGACCATCGCAGCGATCAGGCCAGAGATCAGCACCCCCATCAGGAAGCCCGTGACGACCCGCCAGACCGGCACCTGCATCGACATCGGCATGTCCTTGGACCACTCGCCCTCGCTGTACTGCTTGCGCTGCTCGATCTTGACGCGCGCCGCCGGGGCGACGGTTTCAGGAACCTTTATGCTCGCCGGATCCTCGGCATAGATCGTCAGCGCGCCCGCAACCTTCGCCTCCGGACCGAAGGTGATGTCATCGGCGACCAGCACCGCATCCCCCGCAATGACACCCTGCAAGGTAATGTCCGCGACCGTGATCAGCGCATAGCCGCCGACCGCCGCCACCGTGACTTCGGACCCCGCCGCGCGCAGGTTTCCGGTGACGGGTGCAAGCGACAGCTCATACCCCGAGACCGAGGCATCGCCGCTGATGGGGGCAGTCACAGTGACGCTGTAGCCCACCGCGAAAAGATCCCCCGCCACCGCTGCGTCGACCGCAACCCGCCGCCCGGCCAGATGGGCGGACCCGCCGACGGGCGCGGTCACGGAAACCACGTTCCCGGCCATGAAAAGATCGGTCACCGATGGCCCGTCGTAGCTGACCGAGGCACCAGCCTCATAGCGGTCCTGCGCGATGGTCAGGCTGGTGGTCTCAGCGAGGGCCGGAAGGGCGAGAAGTCCAAAGGCAAAGGTCAGGGCGCGCATCATTGTGGGGCATCCTTGGATGAAGGGAAAGGACGCGAGGCCGCTATTCGCTGGCCACGCCGTCGAAGACCTCGCGGGATGCCTCGGCGTCGGCCTTGGTCACCTCAACCAGCTTGTCGACGTGGTTCGGCGGGCCATAGATCGTGTAAAGCCGCAACGACTTGTCGCCGGTGTTCAGCACGTTGTGCTTTGCCCCTGCCGGGACGATCAGCCCGTCGCCGCCCTTGATCTTATGGCGAACGCCGTCGATCACGACCTCGCCCTTGCCCTTTTCGATGCGAAAGAACTGGTCATGCGTGGCGTGGGTTTCCATGCCGATGTCCTGACCGGGGGTCAGCGCCATCAGCACCAGTTGCAGGTTGTGACCGGTGTAAATCACCTTGCGGAAGTCGGTGTTCTCTTCGGTCAGCGTTTCGATGTCAGCCAGATAGCCCTTCATGGCAGCGTCCTTTCGGGTGAGGTTTCGGATCAGTTGTTGCGGCAGCCGGGCACGTTCAGGTCGCGGCAGAAGTATCCGGCCGCGCCACCGACGACGGCCCCGGTCAAGGGGCGGCCACCCGTGGCCCCGGCGATGACCGCGCCACCGGCGGCCCCGGCGAGGCCGCGTTCGGCGTCACTGGCAAGGCAGCCCGACAGGCCAAGGGCGAGGGTGGAGAACAAGACAAAGGATTTGAACGGCATTGTTGGCTCTCTTCTGACGAGGGTTTCGCTGGCCAGAGGACGCGGTGCGGAGCGCGTCCGGCACGGGATGTCCTCTGGCGGACTAGTGAGAGACTGCGCGTTTGCGGGGAGGTTCGCGCTGCCCCAGATCAGTGGAAGGCGCGTTTTCCGGATGTGAGTGCGAGGGCCGCCTTGTTGCGTTGCACCGCCCAACGCCAGATCGGCTTCAGCACTTCCAGCGCCAGAAGAACCGCCAGGCCCGCCAGCGGCGGCACCGCCAGATGCGCCGGATCAAGGGCCGCAAAGCCGAAGAGGTCGCGGGCTGTGGGCCAGAAGAGCGTGACGGCCAGCAAGGCCCCCACGATGGGCAGCACGACCGCCAGCGCCCGGTTCGGGCGAGTGATCGCCGTCAGGATCGACGAAGAGCGTGACCGGTCCACCAGGATCAGCGCCACGATGGCGAAGACGAGGGCGGCAAAGGTCATCCCGCGCACCTTGTCGGTCGCAAGGCCGTAGTGGGGGGCCAGCGCAAAGATCGTCGCTGTCACGGCCAACACCAGCGCGCCGTGCACGAGGCTCCAGAGGATCGTCGGGCCGGAGAACAGGGGTTCGGCTGGCGGGCGCGGTTTGCGGGTCATCACGTCGTCTTCCTCGGTCTCTGCCTCGAAGACGAGTGAGCAGACCGGGTCGATCACCATCTCGAGGAACGCGATGTGCATGGGGCCAAAGAGGATCGGCATCCCGAAGAGCAACGGCATCAGTGCCAGCCCCGCGATGGGAACGTGGACAGCAAGGATGAAGCTCATCGCCTTGCGCAGGTTGTCGTAGATCCGCCGACCCAGACGGACAGTGGTGACGATGGAGCCGAAATCGTCATCCAAGAGAACGATCGAAGCCGCTTCCCGCGCGACATCGGTGCCCCGCCCGCCCATGGCAATGCCGATGTTCGCGGCCTTCAGCGATGGCGCGTCATTCACCCCGTCGCCGGTCATCGCCACCACAGCGCCCGCGGTCTGCAAGGCCGTGACGATGCGCAGCTTCTGTTCGGGCATGATGCGGGCGAAGATCGTCACATCCTTGACCGCGTCTGCCAGCTCCGCATCTGACAGGGCGGCAAGCTCCGGACCGGTGATGACGCGATCACCCTGCAACCCCGCCTCGGCTGCGATGGCCTGAGCAGTGGCAGGGTAGTCGCCGGTGATCATGATGACCCGGATGCCCGCGCTACGGCACTGGGCCACGGCATCAGGCACCGAGGCGCGCAAGGGGTCGGCCAGGCCCACCAGACCCAGGAACCGAAAGCGGAAATCGCGGGGGTCGTCGGGCAAAGCGCCGTGCTGCGATGCCTCGGCCACGCCCAGGACGCGCAGGCCAGCGCCTGCCATCCGATCAACCTCGACCGTCATCCGTGCGCGCGCCACCTTGTCCAGCCGGCACAGCACCGCCATCGCCTCGGGCGCGCCCTTTGCCGCGATCTGCCAGCCCGTGTCGGCCGCCCAGGCCTGCGACATCGCAAGTAGCTTTGGCGACAGGGGGTAGCTGCGCACCAACTGCCGCCCCGCGCCGGGCGGGGTTTCACCGTCGCGCAACTCGGCCTTGGCCAGCACATGAAACGCCTTCTCCATCGGGTCGAAGGGCTCGGGCGCCGAGGCCATGACCCCCGCCGCCGCCAGTTCGCGGAACGCCTCGGGCAGGGCTGGTCCGGCTTTGGCGACCGTCCCATCGGGCAAGCGCAGCTCGGCAATCGTCATGCGGTTTTCGGTCAGGGTGCCGGTCTTGTCGGTGCAAAGAACGCTGGCCGCGCCCAGCGTTTCGATGGCCGAAGCCCGTCGCGTGAGCACCCGCACCTTGGAAATCCGCCAGGCCCCCATCGCCATGAAGACGGCCAGAACCATCGGAAACTCTTCGGGCAGCATCGACATGCCGACCGCGATCCCCGCCAGCACCCCGTCCAGCCAGCCGCCCCTGAGCAGACCGTAAAGCACCACGACCGCAACGCTGACCGCCGTCCCCACGGCGGCAAAGGCGATGACCAGCCTGCGCATCTGGCGTTGCAGGTGGGGCGTCTCAGTCTCCAACTGCCCCAGAGAGGTGCCGATCTTGCCGATCTCGCTGGCTGTGCCGGTGGCAGTCACGCAAGCGATGCCCGTGCCCCGCACGATCAGACTGCCAGAGTAGACCATCGGCTGATCTTCGCCCCCCGGTCTTGCGTCTGTGGCCGCCCCTGCCACCTTGCGGACCGGCACAGCCTCACCGGTCAGCAGGGATTCGTCCGCCGACAGGTCCTGCGCGATGGTCAGCGCTGCATCGGCGGGCACCCGGTCGCCTTCGGCCAGCACGATCACATCGCCCCGCGCGACGTCGCGCCCGGCGATCCGCTGGCGCTGGCCGTCGCGGATCACCAAGGCGCGGGGACTGGTCAGGTCGCGCAGGGCCTCCAGCACGCGCTCGGTCCTGGCCTCTTGCACCACAGTGATGCCGACCGACAGGCAGGCGAAGGCCAGAAGGATCAGCGCCTCTTCCCGGTTGCCCAAAAGCAGATAGACCACGCCGCCTGCCAAAAGCAGCGTCAACATCGGTTCCTTCAGCACATCGAAGATGATCCGCAGCGGCGACCGCCGCAGGGCCTTTGGCAACTCGTTCGGACCTTCGGCCGCAAGACGCGCGGCGGCTTCGGTCTGGGTGAGGCCGACGGGAGGCGATTGGGCAGGATGGGTCATGGGCGCTTTCAGGCGGGGGGCACACCACGCATGTCGCATGTCCAAGGCCCAACCCGCGTTGACCTGCATCAGTGAGGGGCGGAAAGGTGGTCAGAAGGCCCTTTGTCCGAACACCCCCTTCCCAGGGGCGCGCTGGCTAACCTGCATCAACGCCGGTTCGCCCGGCCCGGCCTAACGTCGCGCCATGAAGCCCGACCAAAGGACCGCGCCCATGCCCCCCGTCGAAAAGCCAGGGTTCCGCTTCCCCTCGGCGTTCACCATCCTGTTCGGCCTGATCATCCTTGTGGCCGCGCTGACCTGGAGCATCCCGGCCGGGCAATACGCCCGCGTCCCATCCGAGGCCCTGGGCAAGGACGTCCCCGTCGCAGGAAGCTACGCCGCAACGGACGCCAACCCGCAGGGCGTTTTCGACGTGCTTCTGGCCCCCATCGCGGGGTTCTACGATCCGGTCGCCTACACCGCCAATGCCATCGACGTCTCGCTCTTCGTGCTGATCATCGGTGGCTTCATCGGGGTGGTCACCGCGACCGGAGCCATCGACGCAGGCATCAAGCGGGCGATGGTCCGCCTGAAGGGGCATGAGGTCTGGATGATCCCGTTCCTCATGGCCCTCTTCGCCCTTGGCGGCACGACTTACGGCATGGCCGAGGAAACGCTGGCCTTCTATCTGATTTTGACGCCGGTGATGATCGCCGCAGGCTATGACGCGCTGGTAGCCGTCGCTGTCATCCTGCTGGGCGCGGGGGTGGGGGTCCTCGGCTCCACCATCAACGCTTTCTCGACCGTCATCGCCTCCGACGCCGCCGGGGTGACGTTTGCCGAGGGGTTGTGGCTGCGGATCGCCATTCTGGTGGTCTGCTGGGCCGTCACGGTGGCCTTCGTCATGCGCTATGCCGCGCGGGTAAAGGCCGATCCGTCCAAGTCGCTGGTCTTTGACCGCAAGGCCGCGAACGAGGCGCACTTCCTGAAGGACACCGCCGCCGAAGTGGCGTTTACCGGGCTGCAGCAACTGGTGCTGGTCCTTTTCGCGCTGACCTTCGCAGTGATGATCTGGGGCGTTTCTTCGGGCGGCTGGTGGATGGCCGAGATGAGCGCCCTCTTCCTCGCCGCCGCTATCGTGATCGGAGTCATCGCCCGGCTGGGCGAGGGCAAGCTGGTGGAAAGCTTCGTGGGTGGCGCGCGCGACCTTCTGGGCGTCGCCCTTATCATCGGCCTTGCGCGCGGCATCGTCGTCGTGATGGACGCAGGCCACATCACCGACACCGTCCTGCATGCCGCCGAAGTCTCCGTGGCAGACCTGCCGAAAACCGCCTTCATCCTGGTGATCTACTGGATCGAGGTTGGCATGTCCTTCTTCGTCCCCTCGACCTCGGGCCTTGCGGTACTGTCGATGCCCATCCTCGCACCCGTTGCGGACTTCGCCGGGGTGAAGCGCGAGCTGGTCGTCACCGCCTTCGCCACCGCCAGCGGGATGGTCAACCTGATCACCCCCACCTCCGCCGTCGTCATGGGCGGCCTTGCGATCGGCCGGGTGCCCTATGAGCGCTGGCTGCGCTTTGTCTGGCCGCTTCTCGTCGTCCTCACCCTTATCATCATGGCCGCCCTCGCGCTGGCCGTCGCCCTGGAGGCTACCCCTTGACCCTCACTTATGGCGTCCATTCCGAAGCCGGAACCCTGCGCCGCGTGCTGGTCCACCGCCCGGGGTCCGAGATGGCCCGTCTGACGCCCGCCAATGCCGAGAGCCTTCTCTTCGATGACGTCCTCTGGGTGAAACAGGCCCGCATCGACCACATGGCGTTCGTCGATATCCTGCGGGAACGGGGGGTGGAGGTGGTCCTTCTGCGCGAGATGCTGGAGGAGGTGCTGGCGATCCCCGAAGCCCGCAAGTGGCTGCTGGAGGCGAGGATCACTGACAATTCGGTTGGCGTCGGCCTTTCGGCGGACCTCCTCGCCTGCCTGACCGAGATGCCCGCCAAACCCCTGTCCCACATCCTGATCGGCGGCATGAGCCGCGCCGAACTGCCGATCCCCGAGGCGGGCGTCGTCGTGCCGATGCTGCGGGCCGAGGATTTCCTGCTGCCCCCGATGCCGAACACGATCTTCACCCGCGACTCGTCGTGCTGGATCTATGGCGGGGTCACGCTGAACCCGATGTTCTGGGCGGCCCGGCGGCTGGAAACGCTGAACCTGACCGCGATCTATCGGTTTCACCCCGACTTTGCGGATGCCGTTTTCCCGATCTGGTTCGGCGACCCCTTGGTCGATCACGGGATGGCCACGCTGGAAGGCGGCGATGTCATGCCCATCGGCCACGGCACCGTCCTTATCGGCATGGGCGAACGCACCACGCCGCAGGCGGTGGGGCAGGTGGCGCGGGCGCTGTTCGCGGGGGGCGGGGCGGAACGCGTCATCGCCTGCCAGTTCCCCCGCGCGCGGTCGTCGATGCACCTCGACACCGTCTTCACCTTTTGCGACCGCGATCTGGTGACGGTCTTCGCCGAGGTGACCGACGCGATCCAGACCTATTCCCTGCGCCCCGGCGACAAGGGCGGAGTGACGGTCACTGCCGAGACCGCGCCCTTCCTGGAGGTCGTGGCAAACGCCCTTGGCCTAAAGAAACTCCGCACCGTGCCCACCGGCGGGGACGCCTACGAATCCCAGCGCGAGCAATGGGATGACGCCAACAACCTCCTGTGCATCTCCCCCGGAGTGGTCGTCGGCTACGAACGCAACACCCACTCCAACACGCTTCTGCGCAAAGCGGGGGTGGAGGTCGTCACGATCTCGGGCGCGGAACTGGGCCGCGGGCGCGGCGGGTCGCATTGCATGACCTGCCCCCTGATCCGGGACGCCCTGGAATGAACCGCCGCACGGTCCTGACGACGGCGGGGGCCACGGCGGTTATCGGCGTGGCTGCGTATTGGCGGCAAGTCAGGGCGGCTGACCTCTACACCACGGCCGCCACCGCTGTCCGCGCGCCGCTGGACCTTGCCGCGACCGGGCCGGAGCGTCTGGCCGAGCTGGTGCGGATGGCAACGCTTGCGCCGAACAGTCACAACACCCAAGCGTGGCGCTTCACCGCCGTGCCGGGTGGCGTAGAGATCGCGGTCGACCCTGCGCGGCGAACGCCGGTGGTGGACCCGGACGACCACCACCTCTTTGTCAGCCTTGGCGCGGCGGTAGAGACGATGATCATTGCCGCGACCGCCTATGGCATCGCGGCCACCCCTAGCGTGACGGCCGATGGCAGGGTCACCCTGTCCTTTGCGGACGGCGCTGCCCCGTCGGCCCTTCGTCCTGCAATCACCCATCGCCAATCTCATCGCGGGCTTTATGACGGCACCGCCCTGACCGACCCCGACCGAGCGGCTCTGGCGTCCGAACCTGCCCTGCGCCTGTTCGAGGACGCCCCGACCCGCGCCAGCCTGCGCGACCTGACCGTCACGGCTTATGGCACCCAGATGGCCGATGCCGCCTATCGGGCGGAGCTGAAATCCTGGTTGCGCTTCTCGCAAGGCGCGGCACTGGCGACTGAGGACGGCCTCTTTTCTGGCTGCAGCGGCAGCCCGGCCCTGCCACAGGCGCTGGGCGAAAGCCTGTTCGGGGTGCTCGTCACCGCAAAGGCCCAAAGCGAGGCTCTGGCCGCGCAGATCGACAGCTCACCCGCTCTGGCGCTTCTAGTCAGCGACCCCGACACGCCTGAGGGTCGCATCGAAACCGGTCGACGTCTTGCCCGGATCGGTCTTTCCGCAACTGCCCAGGGCCTAGCGATGGCCCATATCAACCCCGCCCTCGAAAACCCGGTCAGCAGAGCCGAGGTGGCGCGGATCTGCAGCGTCACTTTGGGCCGCCCGTCGATCCTTCTCCGGCTCGGTCGGGCCGCCGAACCCATGCCCTATTCCCTGCGCCGCCCGACCGCACAAACCCTTCTGACCCCAAGGTGACCCATGCCGCAAAACCTTCACGGCCGCAGCTTTCTGAAACTGCTGGACTTTTCGGGCGAGGAATTACGCTTCCTCCTGCGCCTTGGTGCCAGCCTGAAAGAGGCGAAAGCGGCAGGCACCGAGCAACCCCTTCTGAAAGGCAAGATGATCGCGCTGATCTTCGAGAAGGACAGCACCCGGACCCGCAGCGCGTTTGAGGTCGCTGCCTTCGACCTGGGCGCGCATGTCACCTACCTGGGGCCCACCGGCAGCCACATCGGCACCAAAGAGTCGATGAAGGACACCGCCCGCGTGCTGGGCCGGTTCTACGACGCCATCGAATATCGTGGCTTTGGCCAGTACGAAGCCGAGGTCCTGGCCCAGTTCGCGGGCGTCCCGGTCTACAACGGGCTCACGGATGAATTTCACCCAACCCAGGTCCTCGCCGACCTGATGACGATGCACGAATTTACCCACAAGCATCTGTCCGATATCTCGTTCTGCTTTGTCGGCGATACTGGCGGCAACATGGGGTCGTCGCTGATGGTCGGCGCGGCACAGATCGGGATGGATATCCGCCTCTGCGGCCCTCAGACGCTATGGCCGGAAAAGTCGCTTGTGAAAGATTGCCGCACTCTGGCCGAAACAACCGGGGCGCGGATCACCCTGACCGAAAAGCTGGCCGAGGGGGTGGAAGGCTGCGACTTCGTCTATACCGACGTCTGGGTTTCGATGGGTGAGCCAGAGGCGGTCTGGGCCGAACGGATCGCCCTTCTGCATCGCTACAGGATAACGCAAAAGGTGATGGATCTGACCGGCAACTCCTATGCCAAGTTCCTGCATTGCCTACCTGCGTTCCATAACCGTGATACGACGACCGGCGAAAACATCTTTCAGACCTATGGACTTGATTGCCTTGAGGTGACCGACGAGGTCTTCGAATCCTCCGCCTCCAAGGTTTTCGACCAAGCGGAAAACCGGCTGCATTCGATCAAGGCGATCCTTGTCGCCACGATTGGGCCCTGACATGCGCATCGTCGTGGCCCTGGGCGGCAATGCCCTTCTGAAGCGCGGTGAGCCGATGACGGCCGAGGCGCAGCACACCAATGTGCGTATCGCGGCGGCGGCGCTGGCCGACCTGGCGCGCGATCATCAGGTCATCGTGGCGCATGGCAACGGCCCGCAGGTCGGGCTGATGGCACTGCATGCCGCGACTTTCGCGCCCGACAACCCCTGGCCCTTGGACGTGCTGGGGGCG
Organism: Paracoccaceae bacterium; assembly: GCA_027484915.1. Lineage (GTDB taxonomy): Bacteria > Pseudomonadota > Alphaproteobacteria > Rhodobacterales > Rhodobacteraceae > Tabrizicola. The sequence continues at coordinate 24,658 of JAIXSA010000011.1, forward strand.
GAAACCGAAGGCATGATCGGCTACCTGATCGAGCAGGAGCTGATGAACGCCCTGCCCCCCGGCACCGATTGCGCCACGCTTCTGACCCGAGTCGAGGTCCACCGCAAGGACCCCGCCTTCGACCAGCCTACCAAGCCCATTGGCCCGGTATACACCGCCGAGGAAGGCAAACAGGTCCGGGCGGATCATCAATGGTCGATGGTGGCTGAAGCGACAGGCGGCCTGCGCCGGGTCGTCCCCTCACCCCTCCCCGTCGCCATCCTGAACATCGCCCCGATCCGCCTTCTGGTCGAGGCCGGCGTCTGCGTGATCTGCGCAGGCGGTGGCGGCATCCCCGTGGTGCGCGGCGCGGATGGCAAGATGGAAGGGGTCGAGGCGGTGATCGACAAGGACCGAACGGCGGCCCTTCTGGCGACTGCGCTGGAGGCTGACGTTCTTCTGATGCTGACGGATGTCGAGGCTGTGTTCCGCGACTGGGGCACCGCCACACAGATGCCCATCGGTCGCATCACGCCAAGTTCTCTGGACGCCATGGAATTTGCCTCTGGGTCAATGGCGCCAAAGATCTCCTCGGCCTGTGATTTTGTCCGGGCCGGAGGAAAGCTTGCCGCGATCGGTCGGCTTCAGGACGCCCGCGCGATTGTCGAAGGCAAGGCCGGGACGCAGGTCCGGCTGGACACACCGCTTTCGGAACAGCGTCTCGCAGGCGGGCGGGCTTCGAAAATACCGGCAGAACGCAAACCTGGATCAGTGCCGGGGCACATCTGACAGCCAATGTGGGCCACGACTTGCCGGCTATTGAGTTCCCCCAGGCTATGGCAAGTGACGGACCGTTCCACCCGATGCTCCTGTCCCCTCTTGCGAGCATCGGGTGGGCGGCGCTGAAGAACGGTGCTCTCCAGCACAACAATCCACCTCAGGCAGGATACCCGATGACGCTTTCCATGACCGGCAAGACTGTTCTGATCACCGGCGCCGCCGGTGCCCTTGGGCTCGCGGCGGCTAGGCTTCTGGCGTCTCGCGGGGCGCGTATCGCGGCGCTTGACAAGGCTGGAACCGACTTCGGCCCGCTGCAGAACGCTGTGGCGGACCCGAAGGACCTGCTGGTGCTTGAGGCCGACGTGACGGACGAGACCGCCTTCGCCGCCGCCGTCGCAGCCACAGTCAAGACCTTCGGAACTATCGACGTCTTCTTCAACAACGCGGGCATCGAGGGGCCGGTGGCCCCAATCCCCGACTTCCCGACCGAGGGCTTCCGCCGGGTAATGGAGGTCAACGTGACCGGCATCTTCTTAGGGCTGAAACTGGTCATCCCGGTCATGGCCCGCGCAGGACACGGCAGCATCATCAACTCGTCGAGTGTGGCGGGGCTGACGGGGTCGTCCGGGATCTGCGCCTATGTCGCCAGCAAGCACGCGGTCCTGGGGCTGACCCGGGCGGCAGCCGTGGAATGGGGGGCCAAGGGCATACGGGTGAACTGCATCAACCCGGGTCCCATCGAAAGTCGGATGATGGCCTCGATCGAAGAGGGCGCGCGCCCGGGCGAGGCGGCCACCGTCCACGCCGGTTTCGCCGCCACGATCCCGATGCGTCGATACGGCACCCCGGACGAGGTTGCGAGGCTGGTCGCCTTCCTGGCATCTGATGACGCCGGATACATCAACGGCGGTGCCTACACGGTGGACGGCGGTCTGACTGCCGCCTGATCACTTCATCAATGGACCTTCATGATCCAGATAGTGCCGGTCGAATTCCGAAAGCTCCACCAGCCCGTCGAAATCCTTGAAGATGACCTTGCCGTTCTGAAAACTGACCAGCCCATCCTCGCGCAGTTCGCGCAGGACCCGGTTCACGTGAACCGCGCTTAGCCCAAGGGCGTCCGCTAGCAGGTATTGCGTCAGCGGGCAGTTGTAGCCTTCGTTGGACCCAAGCCCGACAAGTTTCAGCCGCGCGCCCAGTTCCAGCAGGAAATGCCCCATCCTCTGCTTGGCATCCCGCCGCCCGATGTCGACCAGATGCTCGACCACCATCGCCTCGTCCCGCGAGGCGGCCCACAGAACTGCCGCCGCCAATCGGGGCGCGGTGTTGAACGCATCCAGCAAGTCGTGGACCTGGACTTCCGAGGCCTGCACCCGGGTAATCGGTTCGATATTGTGGTCCGCCGTCCGAAACAGGACCGACCGCAGGCCAAGGAAATCACCCGGGATCTGGAAATCGACGATCTGGCGCGTGCCCCCGGGCAGAAGCTTGTAGGAGCTGACCCAGCCGGACGCGAGAATGTAGGCTGACCGGTCGACCTGGCCTTCGTAGATCATGTCCCGTCGCGCCGGAAAGGTTCTGCGCCGACTGTGCAACCGATCAAGCAACTGCAGTTCTTCGGGGGAAAGAACGACAAAGGCCCCCAGTTTTCGCGCAAAGGGACTGTGCTGGGGTGTCATCAAAGCCGATCCTTTCGTGATGCTTGTGTCGTGACGGCGAAACTCTCCCTTTCAACACCTCTAGGTCAGCATGAAGCCGATCACGCTGATCCAGGTCAGTCATTCTTACCACAGGTCTGCGATACTCTTCCGTAAATGGAATGCGCAGGCATCTGGCGTCGGCGTCATTTGCCCGCAACGAAAGAATCCGTGAATGAAAAACGTCCCTGATGTGGCCGGAACTGCGGCTCTGGCAATTTGCGAGTCGCTTCTTCTTGCGCTGAATGACCGGAACATCCTTCCGGAAAAGGAGATCGTCGGCATCCTGCGCGATGCTGCGGCAGCCCATGCCAACGACCCTGGTGACGATGGCATGGCAGATCTGCACAAGTCGGTTGCAAGCCTGATCAACGGCATTCTTGCTGGCGGAAATTCGGTTCGCAGGCGCTAGGCGGCACAAGGGTCCCGCCGCGCCATTTCGCTGGCGCGGCGGGACTTCAGTCTTCCCCTGCATGTCGTCTCAGGGCGCTGGCTGCGCGGCAATGGCTGCAAGAACGATCTCGGGCGTGATCGGGATATGCGTGACCCGCCCACCCGTCGCTGCGAAGATCGCATTGGCGATGGCGGGGGCGATCACGGTTGTCGCAGGCTCTCCCAGGCCCACCGGAACTTCGGTGCTGTCGACAAAGCTGATGTCGAGCAGGGGCACATCGCCGATCCGCAGGGGTGTGTAGGTGTTCAGGTTCGTGTCGCGCACCTGACCGGCCTGGAACTCCGTCCCTTCGTACAGCGCCATGCTTAGGCCCCAAAGCGCTGCCCCTTCGGTTTGGGCGCGGGCGGAGTCGGGATCGATGATCGTGCCTGCATCGGTGACGATGGTCAGCTTCTGAACCGTGACAATCCCGGTTGCAGCGTCCACCGCCACCTCGGCCACGCAGGCGACCCAGGTCGGCATCCCGCGTTCCTGCCCGAAGCTGGTGGCGATCCCGCGCGCCGAGCCTTCGGGCAGATGGTTGCCCCAGCCCGCCTTTTCGGCCACCCGCCGCAAGACCTCGGCTTGCCGCAGTGCGCCGCCCTTGTCGTTGATCGTGACACCGGCATTGCGGCCCGCGCCGTTCAGAAGTCCCAGCCGGAAATCCAGGGGATCAGCCCCCACATGCGCTGCCGCCTGGTCCATGAAGCTTTCCAGCGCCCAGTTCGTCCAGCCGGCTCCGACCGACCGCAGCCAGCCGGGGCGGAAGGTGGCGTTCGCAAGGTCGTTCGACAGCGCCCGAACCTTCATTGCGCCGACCTCATACCAGTGATCCGCGCCGGAAATGGCAAAGGGATCATAGGGTTCGCCATTCGTGCCCTTCGGCATGAAGAAGGCCGCCATCACCTGTGTCGGCCAACCCGCCGCCGCGTGATGCTCCATCCCCGTCACCTTGCCCGCGCCATCGAAGGCCATCCGCAGGGTCTGCACCGAAGGCGAGCGCACAGAGTCAAATCGAGCATCGTCTGCCCGTGTAAGGATCATCTTCACGGGCCGCCCCAGAGCCTGCGCGGCCAGCGCTGCCGGGATCGCATAGTCCCCGTTCAGCCGCCGACCGAAGCCGCCGCCAATCGGATAGGTCCGCATCAGGACCTTCGCCTCGTCCCGCCCCAGTGCCACCGCCAGCTGCGGCAGGATCAGGCTTTGCCACTGGTTGCCGGTGTGAACCTCCATCACCCCGTCGACCTCCACGGCCAATGCGTTCACCGGCTCTAGCTGGAAATGAAGGACGGTGGCCGTCGTGAAGGTTGTCTCGATCACGCTTGCTGCAGCGGAAAAGGCGGCATCGGTATCGCCGCCGCCGGTCTCCAACAGCGCCCCCGCCGCAGGGTCCGCGATCAACGCGCGGGCATGGTCCTGGATCGCGAGTTCCCCCACCTCTGCAGTCGGCCCCGCAGTCCAGGTGACCTTGACCAGGTCTGACGCCTTGATCGCCGCAGGGTAGCTTTCGGCCATGACCATGACCCAGCCCGGAACCGTGCCCGAAGGGTCGTCCAGGATCAGGCTGGAGAGATAGCCCTTCACCGCCTTCGCCGCCGTATCATCCACCGCCGTCGCAACCGAGCCGTTGCGCGTGGGTGGCAGAATGGGACGCGCATAGACCATCCCATCGACCTTGGCATCGATGCCATAGATGATTGACCCGTCGGTCTTGCCCACGATGTCCAGCGCTGTGACCGGCTTGCCGATCAGCTTTCTCTCAGCAACGGGTTTGATCGGCATCGCGGCAAGCTCGTCGGCAGTAAAGCTATGAGTCAGGCCTTTGGCGACGATCTCGGCGTAGGTCACCGCCTTGCCACCGCCGGTGACGACGCCGCCATAGGCCGTGCAGTCGGCAGGCGCGACGTTCAGAATGACCGCGGCAGCCTCGATCAGCGCGATCCGCCCGGCGGCACCGGCCTGCGCATAGACCGGAAAGCTTTGACAGACCGACCAACTGCCGCCCGTGACCATCACGCCCCATTTCGGGTCGGTATCGACGTGGCTGATGCGCACGTCCTCCCAGTTCACCTCAAGCTCATCGGCAAGGATGCGGGCGATGGCGGTGCC
>JAIXSA010000004.1 GCA_027484915.1 Paracoccaceae bacterium
AGCGCGTTCAGCCGGATGAAGCCCTCGGCGTCCTTCTGATCATAGGCCCCCGCGTCCTCTTCGAACGTGACGTGCTTTTCCGAATACAAGGAGTGATCCGACCACCGCGCCACCGTTCGCGCCGATCCCTTGTACAGCTTCACCCGCACCGTCCCGGTCACGTGTTCCTGGGTCTTGTCGATCAACGCCTGCAGCGCCTCCCGCTCGGGGCTGAACCAGAACCCGTTGTAAATCAGCTCGGCATAGCGCGGCATGATGCTGTCCTTCAGGTGGCCAGCCCCCGCATCCAGCGTGATCTGCTCGATCCCCCGGTGCGCTTCCAGCAAGATCGTCCCGCCGGGGGTTTCGTACAGCCCGCGCGACTTCATCCCGACGAAGCGGTTTTCCACCAGGTCCAGAAGGCCCACCCCATGCTTGCCACCGATCTCGTTCAACCGCGCCAGGATCGTCGCCGGAGACAGAGCCTCGCCGTTGATCGACACAGCATCGCCCCGCTCGAACCCGATCTCCACGTACTCCGCCACGTCCGGCGCCTTCTCGACCGGCACCACGCGCTGATAGACGAACTCCGGCGCTTCCTCGGCCGGATTCTCCAGCACCTTCCCCTCGGACGAGGTGTGCAAGAGGTTCGCATCCACGCTGAACGGAGCCTCCCCCCGCTTGTCCTTGGCGATCGGAATCTGGTTCGTCTCGGCAAACTCCAGCAGCTTCGTCCGGCTGGTCAGGTCCCACAGCCGCCACGGCGCGATAACCTTGATGGCCGGGTCCAGTGCCGCCGCCGACAGCTCGAACCGCACCTGGTCGTTGCCCTTGCCCGTCGCCCCATGCGCCACCGCATCGGCCCCGGTCTCATGCGCGATCCGTACCAGATGCTGGCTGATCAGCGGCCGCGCGATGGAGGTGCCCAGCAGATACAGCCCCTCGTACAGCGCGTTGGCCCGGAACATCGGGAACACGAAGTCCCGCACGAATTCCTCGCGGACGTCGACGATGTGGATGTTCTCGGGCTTGATCCCCAGCAGGATCGCCTTCGCCCGCGCCGGTTCCAGTTCCTCGCCCTGGCCCAGGTCGGCGGTGAAGGTCACCACCTCGCAGCCATACTCGGTCTGCAGCCACTTCAGGATGATCGAGGTATCAAGCCCGCCCGAATAGGCAAGCACGACTTTCTTGGGCTTCAGCATCGGGACGGCTCCCCCACAGGACTGGCGCGGTTTTGCTGGCGCTTAAAGCGAAACCGGGCCAAGGGCAAGGACGCCGCGACGCTTGACGCAAGGCGAAATCCGGATTCCAGTGCTGGGACAATCCTGTTCGGAGTCCTTCATGAGTTTGCGCATTTTCCTTCACTCGCTTCGTCAGGTCTTCGGCAATCTGTCCGGGGCCCTGCAGGTCTCCGGCGTGCTGATGCTTGTCCAGTTCGCCGTCCTGCTAACCTTTGGCAGCGGGATGCCGACCGATGAGGCGGGCATGCGCCAGATGATGATGGACGGCCAGATGCCCTGGGGCCGCATCCTGCTGTCCGCCCTGGTCACTACGGTGATCTGGCTCTGGATCGTTGTGGGCTGGCACCGCTACATCCTGCTGAACGAACTCCCCCGGCTGGTGCCTGCCTTCCGTCTTGACCGCATTCTGGGCTACTTCGGCAAGTCCCTCCTGATCGGCCTGATCCTTTTGCCTCTGGCGCTGATCCTGGGGTTCCTCGGCGGCGGCATCGCCTCGGCTCTGGTTCATGGCGGCGGCAGCGTGATCCCCGCCCTCATCGTGATGGGCGTCATCGTCTACATCCCCCTCGCTGTCGTCGGCATGCGCCTTGGGACGATGCTGCCCGGCGCGGCATTGGAACCTGGCGTCCCTGTGTTCAGCGGCTGGGAGGCGACCCGTGGCGCGACCGTTACGATACTGGGCGTCGTTGTCCTGTCCGTTGCCCTTGCGCTGGTGCTGGAGGTTGTGGGGATTCAGGTGTTCGATGACCCGCTGTCAGTTCCTGCCCTGGTCTACGAGCTGATCAAGCAATGGATCGTCGCGATGGTCGGGGCCTCGATCCTGACAACGCTTTACGGCCACTTCATCGAGAAGCGCCCGCTTGTCTAAACCTTGCGCGATTGTCCCGCATCCGTCATGCCAAGGGATATGACCGATTTCCCCATCCAGGCCCGCAAGGCCACCGCCGTCCTGCGCGAGCTTTTTGCCGAAACGCCGCTGCAGCGGAACGACTTCCTGTCGGCCCGCTACGACGCCGAGATCTGGCTGAAGCGCGAGGATCTTTCCCCTGTCCGCAGCTACAAGCTGCGCGGCGCGGTGAATGCCATGCGCAAGGTGCGCGCAAAGCAGCCCGACCAGCATCAGTTCGTCTGCGCCAGTGCCGGAAACCACGCGCAGGGGGTAGCCTTCGCCTGCCGCCACTTCGGGGTGCAGGGCGTCATCTTCATGCCGGTCACCACGCCGCAGCAGAAGATCGACAAGACGCGGGTCTTCGGCGGCGACAACATCCGGATCGAGCTGACCGGTGACTATTTCGACCAGACGCTCGCCGCCGCGCAGACCTACTGCGCCAACCAACAGGCGCATTTCCTGTCGCCCTTCGACGATCCCGATGTGATCGAAGGCCAGGCCTCTGTCGCCGTCGAGATGCTGGACCAGCTTGGCCGCGCCCCCGACCTTGTGGTTTTGCCCGTCGGCGGGGGCGGGCTTTCCTCGGGCGTCACCGGCTACCTGCGCGAGGTGGCACCCCAGACCGACTTCCGCTTTGTCGAACCGCTGGGCGGGGCCAGCCTAACCGCAGCACTGCAGGAAGGTGCACCCACCAAGCTTCCGCGCGTCAACAGTTTCGTCGACGGTGCCGCCGTCGCACGGGTCGGGGACAACACGTTTCGGATGCTGGCCTGGGTGGACGCCAGAAACGTCCTGCTCGCGCCCGAGGACAGAATCTGTGTCACCATGCTGGAAATGCTGAACCACGAAGGCATCGTGCTGGAACCCGCCGGAGCGCTTTCGGTCGACGTGCTGCCGGAACTGGCCGACGAGATCCGCGGCAAGACGGTCGTCTGCGTGACCTCTGGCGGGAACTTCGACTTCGAGCGGCTGCCCGAGGTGAAGGAACGCGCCCAGCGCTATGCGGGGCTGAAGAAGTACTTCATCCTGCGCATGCCGCAGCGACCCGGTGCCCTGCGCGAATTCCTGAATCTGCTCGGCCCGGATGACGACATCACCCGGTTCGAATACCTTAAGAAATCGGCGCGCAACTTTGGTTCGGTGCTGATTGGAATCGAAACCAAGACCGCCGGGCATTTCGACGATTTCCGGCGCCGGATGGAGGCCGCGGGCCTTGCCTTCCGCGACATCACCAATGACGAGGCGCTGTCCGAGTTCCTGATCTAGGCCGCCCCGGCCCGGTCCCTCGACAGGCCGCCCAGCAGCCCCGCGCGCGATGCCCGCCAGACGGCAGCCACCTGCCCCATGTCGATCTGGGTGGCGTTCCCCGCGGCGGCCTTGCGCTCACCCTCCTGGCAGATGGTGGCAAGGTCGCTCAGTCCAAGGTTAAGCGCGCTGCCCTTCAGGAAATGCAACTGACCTTCGACTTCACTGTCCGGAAGTCCCGCGACCAGTGCCTGCACGGCACCTTCCGCCTCGTCCAGAAACATGTCCGCAACCTCGACGAATCCGTCCGCCCCGATTTCCGCGCGCAATTCGTCCAGCCGATTCCAGTCTATCATGGCAACACACCCCCGTACGCCACACCCCAAAGCTGCATCCTGCCGTTGCCTGCGTTAACAATTGGTGGCCGACAGCTGCCAAATTCACTCACATTCTAACCTTCACCTGCCGTTAAGACCCCCGCTCCAGTCTGGCCGCGACGGAGGTGGTGCGTGTTTGTCAGTCCAATGAAACTTCACGATGGAATTTCGGCGGTCGAGGTTCCTCGGCATGTGCTGGTCGTCGACGACAGCCGCGCGCAACGGCACATGGTGTCCATGCATCTGCGCCGCTGGGGCTACAGGGTCAGTGAAAGCGAATCCGCCTTGGCTGCCCTGCAGCTCTGCCGCAGTGCCGATGTCGACATCATCATCAGCGACTGGATGATGCCCGGCATGACCGGTCTCGAATTCTGCCGCGAATTCAGGACGTTGGACCGCGAAAGATATGGCTATTTCGTCCTTCTGACCTCGAAGTCGGAAAAGACCGAAATCGCCGACGGGCTTGAAGCCGGAGCCGACGAGTTCCTGACAAAGCCCGTCTCGACGAACGAACTGCGCGCCCGACTGCGGGCCGGGGAACGGATGCTTGCCATGCAGGCCGAGCTTCTGGCCAAGAACAAGGTCATCGTCTCGACGCTGGTCGAATTGCAAAAACTCTACGATTCGCTCGACCGCGACCTGATCGAGGCGCGGAAACTGCAGCAGACCCTGATCCGCGACCGGGTGCGCGATTATGGCTGGGCCAAGGTCTCGCTGATCCTGCGCAACTCGGGACGCGTCGGCGGCGATCTCGTCGGCAGTTTCCGCTTCGATGAGGATCGGGTGGTCGTCTATTCCATCGACGTCTCCGGCCACGGCGTCGCCTCTGCAATGATGACGGCGCGGCTCGCCGGGTTCCTGACGGGATCATCGCCGGAACAGAACCTTGCCTTCCAGACCGGACTGGACGGCAACCATGTCCTGCTGCCCGCCGCCGCGGTGGTCGACCGCTTCAACCGCCTGATGCTGGATGAAATCCAGGCCGAGCAGTATTTCACGATGGTCTTCGCCATCGTCGACCGCCGCACCGGCCGGGTCGACCTGGTGCAGGCGGGCCACCCGCACCCGATGCTGGTCCGCCAGGACGGCAGGGTAGAGCGTTTGGGCCAAGGGGGCCTGCCCATCGGCCTGATCGACGGCGCCACCTACGAGCAGATCACCGTCCAGATCTCGCCGGGCGACCGGCTGGTGCTGGTTTCGGACGGTTTCACCGAATGCCCGCTGCCCGGGGACCGCGACTTTGGCGAGGATGGGCTGGCCGAAAGCCTGCGCCGATCAGCCCACCTCGCCGGCTCCGACCTGCTCGAGGCGATGATCTGGGACCTGACCGCCCAGGCTGGGACCGATTCGTTTCCTGACGACGTCTCGGGGATCGTCCTCGACCTCCTAGGCTAGAAGCCGCGCCAGCATCGCCCGGTCGCCCGCGTTCCCCAGCCGGGTCAAAGCCTCCTCGACCGGCAGCCAGATCGCGGTATGACCTGCCTCGGACGGCGGCCCCAGCCGCCGCACCGGCTGCGCCAGGTAGACCGTGCACAGTTTCTCGGCCCACATGTCGTATTCAGGCATATAGGTAAATCGCCGGAACGCCCCCAAGTGCCGCGTGACCGCGATCTTCCAGCCGGTTTCCTCAAAGACTTCCCGGTGCAGGGCCGGGATCGGCTGTTCGCCCCGGTCGATCCCGCCACCGGGCAACTGGAACTCCGGTATTGGCTCGGCCTGGTGCGTCGCAAGGATATGATCCCCCCGAAGCAGGATCGCATAGACCCCCGGCCGCCGCCGATAGCGCTGCCCCGCCTTCACCGCCTCGCCATAGCGCCGGATCATCGTGCCCCCTTGGACCTTCGGTTGCTCTGCCTATATAGGCGCGATATGCCAGCAATTGGCACCATCAGGAAACCCCCATGACCACCGGTTCGCAAATCGCCTGGGACGATACCGTCCTGCCATTCCAGCTTGACGCCTCGGGCATCCGCGGCCGCGTCGCGCGTCTTGACGGGGTCCTCGACCAGGTCCTGAAGCAGCACGCCTACCCGTCCGTGATCGAGGCGCTGGTAGCCGAAACCGCGCTTTTGACCGCGCTGATCGGCCAGGCCGTCAAGCTGCGTTGGAAACTGTCGCTCCAGGTCCGCGGAAAGGGCCCGGCCCGCCTCATCGCCACCGACTACTACGGCCCGAGCCAGGAGGGCGAACCCGCCCGCATCCGCGCCTATGCCAGCTATGACGCCGACCGGCTGGACCTGAATGCTGATCCCTTCTCCCAGATCGGCGAGGGGTACTTCGCCGTGATGATCGACCAGGGCGAAGGCATGGTGCCCTACCAGGGCTTCACCCCCATCGCCGGGAAAAGCCTGTCCGATTGCGCCCAGACCTACTTCGCCCAGTCCGAACAGATCCCGACCCGCTTCCAGCTCGCCTTCGGCGAAAGCGCCGAGCCGGGCCGCAAGCTCCACTGGCGCGCGGGCGGCATCATGCTGCAACACATGCCGTCCGTGGGCGGGGTCGCCGTTGAACAGGGCAGCGGCGAGGGCGGCCTTCTGACCCATGCCGACATCCTTGGCGGCGCCGAATCCGACGACTGGAACCGCGCCAACATGCTCCTCGACACCGTCGAGACGCTGGAGATGATTGGCCCCTCGGTCCCGCCGACCGACCTTCTGGTCCGCCTTTTCCACGAGGAAGGCCCCCGCGTCTTCGACGCGCAGCCGGTCCGGTTCGGCTGCTCCTGCTCCGAGGACAAGGTGCGCAACACCATGTCGATCTACAGCCAGAAGGACATCGCCAAGATGACCACCGAGGCCGGGGTCGTCACCGCCGACTGCCAGTTCTGCGGCGCGCATTACGAGATGGACCCCAAGACCCTGGGGTTCGAGGCGGTAAAGCCCGAATGACCGAAACCGAGGACGCCCTGCGCCAGGCGCTCGCCCGCCCCGCCGGGCCGTCCTCGGATTTCGACCTCAATCCCGGCATCCGCCCCCCCGCCGACAAGCCCCTGAGGCCCGCCGCTGTGCTGGTCCCGGTCTGGCTGCGGGACGACGGCCCCCGCCTGATCCTGACCAAACGCTCCTCGCACCTCAAACACCATCCCGGCCAGATCGCTTTTCCCGGCGGCAAGGTCGACCCGACCGACGTCTCCCCCGAAGCCGCCGCCCTTCGTGAGGCGCGTGAGGAGATCGGCCTTCCACCGGACCGCGTCGAAATCCTGGGCCACCTTCCCATCCACGAAACCGTAACCGGCTTTGCCGTCACCCCCTTCGTCGGCCTGATCCGCGGCCCCTTCACCCCCGTGCCCGAGGCGGGTGAGGTCGAAGAGGTCTTCACCGTCCCCCTCTCCCACGTCCTCACCCCCGCCCGCTTTGCCATTGAACGCAGGCAATGGATGGGCGTCTGGCGCCGCTACTACGCCGTCCCCTACGGCCCCTATTACATCTGGGGCGCCACCGCGCGTATCCTGCGGGGGTTGGCGGACCGGGTCGGGCAATGAACATCACAGGCGACTGGCTGGACCATCCGGGCACCCAGGCCCTGATGCAGGCACTGGAAGGCGCGGGCCACAAGGCGCTGTTCGTCGGCGGCTGCGTCCGCAACGCGCTCCTTGGCGAACCCGTCAGTGACGTGGACATCAGCACCGATGCCACCCCGCAGACCGTGTCGGCCATCGCCGAGTCCGCAGGCTTCAAGCCCGTCCCCACCGGCATCGACCACGGCACCGTCACCGTGGTGGCCGAAGGCAAACCGCACGAAGTGACCACCTTCCGCCGCGACGTCGAAACCGACGGCCGCCGCGCCGTGGTTGCCTACTCCACCGACATCGCCGAGGACGCCCAACGCCGAGACTTCACGATGAACGCGCTTTACGCCGACCGCCACGGCACCGTCATCGACCCGCTGCACGGCCTCCCCGACCTGAACGCCCGCCGCGTCCGTTTCGTCGGCGACCCCGAGACGCGCATCCGCGAGGATTACCTCCGCATCCTGCGCTTTTTCCGCTTCCACGCCGCCTATGGCGACCCGAACGAAGGCATCGACCCCGATGGCCTCGCCGCCTGCGCGGCCCTGTCCGACGGCCTCCAAACCATCTCCCGCGAACGCATCCACGCGGAACTCCGTAAACTCCTCTCCGCACGCGACCCCGCCCCCGCCGTCGCCGCCATGTCCCACGCCGGTGTCCTCGCTGCCGTCCTTCCCGGCTCCGACCTTCGCGCCCTTGCCCCGCTCGTCCATCTGGACGCCGCCGAACCACCCCGCTGGCTCCGCCGTCTGGCGGTCCTTGGCGGCGGCACCGACCAGCTCCGCCTTTCCAAGGCCGAAGCGCGCGACCTTGCCGCCCTGCGCTCCGCCCTCGGGTCCACCGACAGCCCCGCCGCCCTCGGCTGGCGGCTGGGCGAAGACCTTGCCGTCGATGCAACCCTTGCCCGCGCCGCGCTGCTGGAAAGCCCGCTCCCGCCCGCCTGGCACTCTGAGGTCCAACGCGGCGCGACCGCACGCTTCCCCGTCACCGCCGCCGATCTGATGCCCGCCCTGCAAGGCGAGGCGCTGGGCGCACGCCTGAAAGCCGTTCAAACCCAGTGGCTTGCGTCGAACCTGACCGCCCGACGAGAGGACCTGCTGAAAGGGTCGTGACAAAACGCCACGAGTCGGCTACGCATGGCCCACCCAAGAACGGAGACCAGCATGGAACACGGGATCTCATTTCAGCTCGCCTGAGTTGACTGATCCCGTCGTGGCGGTCGCTCCCGAGCCCCGCCTTCGCCCATCGCTGCTACTGTCCAGGGTCTCCCCCAATGTTTCGTTTCCTCGAAAATCTCGTCGATCCCTATCAGCCCTATGCTGAACAGGACGCCCCGCCGACAAGGCTCTGGCCCTTCCTGCGCGACTATGTCCACGTCTTCCGGAAAGTCTTCGCCGTCACAGCCGTCTTCTCCATCGGCAATGGCGTCCTCGACATCGGACTCATCTG
>JAIXSA010000149.1 GCA_027484915.1 Paracoccaceae bacterium
AGAACCCCTCGGTCATCGGCGAAACCGTCGCCAAGGTCATGGCCAAGCGCGCCGCCTGAAGAAAGGGGAGGATGATGAACAAGCCCAAGGTCCTGGTCACGCGCCGCTGGCCGGAAGCGGTCGAAGCGCAGATGGCCGCGAACTTCGACGTCGACCTGAACAGCGCGGACAAACCGCTGTCGCAGGACGATTTCCGCGACGCCATGACCCGCTACGACGCCATCCTCCCCACCGTCACCGACAAGCTTCCTGCCACGGTCTTCGCGGCGGGAACCCCCCGGACCAAAATCCTCGCCAACTACGGCGTGGGCTTCGCCCATATCGACACCGAAGCCGCCAAGTCCCGCGGCATAGCCGTCACCAACACCCCCGACGTCCTATCGGAATGCACCGCTGACATCGCGATGACGCTCCTCCTCATGGTGGCCCGCAGGGCGGGCGAGGGGGAACGCGAACTCCGTGAGGGCCGCTGGACCGGCTGGCGCCCGACCCACCTGATCGGCACCAAGGTCTCCGGCGCGACCCTCGGCATCATCGGCTTTGGCCGCATCGGTCAGGCGATGGCCCAACGCGCGCATTTCGGCTTCGGCATGCGGATCGTGGTCCAGAACCGCTCCCCGGTCCCGCCCGAGGTCCTAGCCCGCTACAACGCCATCCAGGTCCCCACGATCGAGGACCTCCTGCCACAAGCGGACTTCGTATCGCTCCACTGCCCGGGCGGCACGGCGAACCGCCACCTCATCAACGCCCGCCGGTTGGACCTGATGAAGCCCTCCGCTTTCCTCATCAATACCGCGCGGGGAGAGGTCATCGACGAACACGCCCTTGCCCAATCCCTCTGGTTCGGCACCATCGCAGGCGCGGGTCTCGACGTATTCGAACGCGAACCGCAGGTTCCCGACGCGCTTCTGAACGCTGACAACCTTGTCCTTCTGCCCCACCTCGGCTCGGCCACCCGCGAAACCCGTGAGGCGATGGGCTTCCGCGTCCTTGAAAACCTGACCGCCTTCTTCGACGGCCGCACCCCCCGCGACCGGGTCGCATGATGTCAGCCGTCCCGCAACTGACCGAACCGGGGTCCGAGGAGAGTGAGGACTATGCAACCGCCCTCCGTCAGGACCTCCGCCGCCTTTGGATGAACGTCATCCAGCGCCGCGCGCCCGAAGTGCTCTACGCCGCAATGACGCCCTCAGCGCATCTGCCCTCGCCCGAGGCAGCGGTCCCGTTGATGCAGGCTGTAAACATCTGGTTCCAACTGACTAGGATAATTGACGAAAACGCCGCCATGCGCAGCCGTCGCATGACCGAGGCAACCCAGGGTCCCGAGGCTGTGGAAGGCTCTTTCGCGGCCGCACTTGCCGCCTTTGACCCCGCGATGACGCCCGAGGATTTCGCCCAGCTTTCCACCCGTCTTTCCGTCGGCCCGACGCTGACAGCCCACCCGACCGAGGCAAAGCGCGTCACCGTCCTCGAAATCCACCGCCGCATCTATCGGCTCCTCGTGTCGCTCGAAACCCAGCGCTGGACCCCCCGCGAACGCGACGACATCCTGTCGGACATCGAATCCGAGATCGACCTTCTCTGGATGACCGGCGAGCTGCGCATAGAACGCCCCCGTCTTGCCGACGAGATCGAATGGGGCCTGCAGTTCTTCCGCGACGCGCTTTACGAGGCCGTCCCGCACCTCTTCGACCGCTTTACCGCCGCCACTGTCGCGCGCTTCGGCAAAGACCTCGCCATCGCACCGTGCGTCCGCTTCCACTCGTGGATCGGGGGCGACCGTGACGGCAACCCGAACGTCACCACGGCAACCACGCGCGATGCGCTTGACCGCTCGCGCCGGGCAGTGCTGGAACGCTATGTCGACGCGGCCCGAACAGCCGCCGCGCGCATCAGCATCTCGACCCGGATCACCCCGCTGCCGACTTCCTTGGCAGACCGTATCCATGCCATCCTTGGCGACCGAGCATCCGACCTTGCCAGCCGCAACCCCGGCGAGATCTTCCGTCAGGCTCTCACCGCCATCGCCGACCGCCTGCAGGCGATGCTGGACGATGGGGTAGGGGGCTACCCCTCGGTCAACCACTTCCTGGCCGATCTCCGCACCCTGGAAGAGGGGCTTCGGGCCCTTCGTGCCGACCGCCTTGCCGCCCGCTACATAACGCCCTTGCGCTGGCAGGCCCAGGTCTTCGGGTTTCGCACCCACACGCTTGACGTCCGGCAGAACTCGACCGTCACCACTGCCGTCATCGCCGAGCTTTGGTCCCTAGACGGCCAGGCACCCGCCTACGGCACCCCCGACTGGTCCCGCCGCCTGCGTGAGGACCTCTCGCGTCCCGACCTGACCCACGCCGACCGCGCCCGCCTTTCGCCCGAGGCACGGGAACTCCTCGACCTCCTCGCCCTCATGCGTCAGGCGCGCATGTCCGAGGATCCCGAGGCCATCGGCCCCTTCATCCTCTCGATGACCCGCACCGCCGACGACATCCTGGGCATCTACCTCCTCGCCCGCCACGCCGGTTTCGGGGCGGAAAAGCTCGACCTTCAGGTCGTTCCCTTGTTCGAGACCATCGACGATCTTCGCCGCGCGCCCGAAGTCTTTGACGCCGTCCTGCAAGTCCCCCTCTCCGAACGCTCCCTTCGTTCGCGTGACGGTACGGTCGAGGTCATGCTCGGCTATTCCGACAGCAACAAGGACGGCGGTTTCCTCTGCTCCACTTGGGAACTGGACAAGGCGCAACGTCGCCTGACCCAATCTCTCGCCCGCCACCGCCTGCGCCCCGTCTTCTTCCACGGCCGCGGCGGTTCCGTCAGCCGGGGTGGCGCGCCCGCCGGTCGCGCCATAGCAGCGCAGCCCGTCGGCACCGTGCAGGGCCGCCTTCGCCTCACCGAACAGGGCGAGGTCGTCTCCTCCAAATACGCCAACCGGGGCACCGCCGTGGGAAACCTGGAGCTTCTGGCGTCTTCGGTGCTCAGTCACCTGCCGGTCCGCGTCCAGCCCGCCGCTGACCCCGAACACATTGACGCGCTGGAAGCCCTCGCAGGCCTGTCCCAGACCGCCTATGTCTCGCTCCTCGGCATGCCCGGCTTCCTGGACTACTTCCAGCAGGCGAGCCCCGTCGAGGAACTGGCGATGCTCAAGATCGGCTCCCGTCCCGCCCGCCGCTTCGGCGCGCGGTCCCTCGGTGACCTCCGCGCCATTCCCTGGGTCTTTGCCTGGTCGCAGAACCGCCACATGATCACCGGCTGGTACGGCTTCGGCTCGGCCCTCCGCGCCTTCCGGCAGGTGCGCGGCGCCGCAGCCGACCGTCTGCTTGCCGACATGTTCGCCCGCCACCCCCTCTTCCGCCTGATGGTGGACGAGGTGGAAAAGTCCCTGATGTTGACCGACATGGGAATAGCCGAGGCCTACGCGGCCCTGGTCGAGAACGACGCGATCCGCACCCCGATCCTGTCCCGCATCCAGGCCGAACACGCCGCCGCGCTGGCATCCTTGC
This sequence comes from Paracoccaceae bacterium, assembly GCA_027484915.1. Taxonomy (GTDB): domain Bacteria; phylum Pseudomonadota; class Alphaproteobacteria; order Rhodobacterales; family Rhodobacteraceae; genus Tabrizicola. Next base: position 3,498 of record JAIXSA010000149.1, read on the forward strand.
GCGACATCACCGGCACCGCGCTTGGCCATCGTTTCCCGAAGATGCTAGCCCGCTCCGAGGATCTGCGCCCGCAGCTTGACCGTCTCAACCGCCTCCAGATCGACCTTCTCCGCCAGTCCCGCCAAGGCACCGGCGGCACCACCGTCCCCCTCATGCAATCGATGACCTGCATCGCCTCCGGCCTCGGCTGGACTGGCTGACCCAAAGGAGCCCACCCATGAATGCCCCCCACCGCGACACCGGTTTTTTCAGCGAACCCCTGTCCTCGCGCGACCCTGAGCTTTTCGGGGCTGTCACCCAGGAACTCGGCCGTCAGCGCCATGAGATCGAGCTGATCGCCAGCGAAAACATCGTCTCCCGCGCCGTGATGGAGGCGCAGGGGTCGGTCATGACCAACAAGTACGCGGAAGGGTATCCG
>JAIXSA010000051.1 GCA_027484915.1 Paracoccaceae bacterium
AAACCCTCGTCGTTCACTTCGTGTCCTCTTCGGACGGCGCAGCGAGGAGTGCGCAAAGTGCTCGACGAGCGATCCGTTGGGTCAATAGACCACCACAGCCCGGATCGACTTGCCCGCGTGCATCAGGTCGAAACCCTTGTTGATGTCGTCGAGCGTCAGGATGTGGGTGATCATGCTGTCGATCTCGATCTTGCCGTCCATGTACAAGTCGACGATCTTGGGCACGTCGGTCCGGCCGCGCGCGCCGCCGAAGGCCGTGCCTTTCCAGACCCGCCCGGTGACCAGCTGGAACGGCCGCGTCTCGATGGTGGCCCCGGCGGGGGCGACGCCGATCACGATCGACTGGCCCCAGCCGCGGTGGGTGCATTCAAGAGCCGCCCGCATCACCTTGACGTTGCCGGTGCAGTCGAACGAGTAGTCCACACCGCCGATCTTGTCGAAAGGCGTCTTCGTCATGTTGACGATGTGGGGGGCGATGTCGCCGTCGATCTTGGTCGGATTGACGAAATGGGTCATCCCGAACTTGCGGCCCCATTCCTCCTTGTCGTCGTTGATGTCGACGCCGATGATCTTGTCCGCGCCCGCAAGCTTCAGGCCCTGGATCACGTTCAGCCCGATGCCGCCCAGGCCGAAGACGGCGGCGGTCGCGCCCTGCTCCACCTTGGCCGTGTTCAGCACCGCGCCGACCCCGGTGGTCACGCCGCAGCCGATGTAGCAGATCTTGTCGAAGGGCGCGTCGTCGCGGACCTTGGCCAGCGCGATTTCCGGCAGCACGGTGTGGTTGGCGAAGGTCGAGCAGCCCATGTAGTGATAGATCGGCGTGCCATCGAGCATCGAGAACCGCGCCGTCCCGTCGGGCATCAGACCCTTGCCCTGCGTATCCCGGATCGCGGTGCAGAGGTTGGTCTTGCGGGACAGGCACGAGGGGCATTCGCGGCATTCCGGCGTGTAAAGCGGGATTACGTGGTCGCCCGGTTTCAGCGTCTTGACGCCGGGGCCGCATTTGACCACGACGCCCGCGCCCTCATGGCCCAGGATCGAGGGGAAGATGCCTTCCGGGTCCGCGCCCGAGAGGGTGAATTCGTCGGTATGGCAGATGCCGGTGGCCTTGATCTCGATCAGGACCTCGCCTTCCTTGGGGTCGTCGAGGTTGACCTCCATGACCTGCAGCGGTTGGCCTGCGGCAACGGCAACGGCGGCACGGGTGCGCATCTGGTATTCCTCCCTGAAGATTTCCCGGAACCTGTGCCAATCTGGGGCGTAAAGCAATGCGGGATTCGACTCGCACATGTGAGGATACGACAATGAAACGTGCCTTTTCCCTGCTGCTCTGCGCCCCCCTGCTGGCCGCTTGCGTGATGGAACCGTCGCCGGTGCCGGTTCCGCCCTCGGACAACCTTGCCAGCTGCGGTGCGGATGATCTGCAGTACCTGGTCGGTCGTCCCGGTGTCGTGCTGGACGGGATGCGCTTCAGCCAGGATGTCCGGGTCATCCAGTACGGCATGGCGGTGACGATGGACTACAATCCCTACCGGCTGAACTTCTGGCTGGACCGCCGCGACGTGATCGAGCGGGTCGTCTGTGGGTAAGGCGGCGCTGGTCCTGGTGCTGGGCCTTGCGGGCTGCGTGGCGGCTGTGCCGGAGCAGGATGCCTGCGGGGCTGCGGGTCTGCAGGACCTGATCGGGCAGAAGGACGACGCTCTGGCGGCGATGACCTTTCCGCAGGGCACGCGGTTCCTCTACCCCGGCACCCCGGTGACCGAGGACTACCGTCCCGACCGGCTGAACATCGACATCGACCAGGCGGAACGGATCACCGGCGTCTGGTGCGGATGAGAAAAGGCCCCGGCGGATGACCGGGGCCTTTCTGCAGTCTGGTGGTGGCGGATCAGTTCGCCGCGCGGAATTCGGTGTGGCAGTCCTTGCAGGCCCCGCCGAGGGCACCCATCCCGGCGCCGATGCTTTCGGCCGAGGCGACGTCCACCGCGGCGGCAGCATCGCCCAGCTTCTTGGCATCGGCCAGGAACTCGTCCCAGTTCGCCCAGATTTCCGGTTTGGCTTCCGACGCCGGGTCGGCACCACCCTGGTCCTTGAAGGCGGCCTCGATGGCACCGGCATCCGCGATCAGCGCGGCCTTTGCCGTTTCGGCGGCGGCAGCGTCATAGGCGGCCTTGCCACCGGCCATGTCGCCGAGGACGCCGATGTTCTTGCCGATGTCGCGCATCAGGTCCGAGCGCGCCTTGGCGTTCGGGTCTGTGCGGTCGCCCTTGGCATAGGCGGCACCGGCAACCACCACGGCACCGATGAGTATGGCTTTGACAAAATTCATTTACTGGCTCCCTCGATGACTTTCATCTTCCACTATAGACGCGACATTCCGTCGCGGTAGCAGATGAGTTGTGCTTTCACGCACTTGTCATCTGCGGTGGTGATGGACTCGACAGGATCGCGGCAGAGTGGCATTGTAAGAACATATCATGAACAATCGAGTCGGACAGTGGCGGGTCGGCGCATCCTCTCTCTTTGGTTTCCGCGCCTTGCGGCGGACCGCATCGTACGGCGGCGGGGCGACGTCGTGCCCGGCCCGCTGGCCGTGGTGGGCGACCGGAATGGTGCACAGGTCCTTGTCTCCCTTTCGGTCGAGGCCGAGGCGGCGGGGCTTTCCATGGGCCAGCCGCTGCGCGATGCGACCGCCATCTGCCCTGCCCTGCTGACCGTTCCTGCCGACCCGCTGGCCGAGGCGCGGTTCCTGCTGACGCTGCGCCGCTGGGCCGGGCGCTTCTCGCCCTGGGTGGCCGAGGAGCCCCCGGCCGGGTTGATGATCGACCTTACCGGGGCGGCCCATCTGCATGGCGGGGAAGAGGGCGTGCTGGCCCAGGTGGCCGAGGATTGCGAGGGGCTGGGCCTGACGGTGCGTGCAGCCATCGCCGACACGCCCGGCGCGGCCTGGGGGTTGGCGCGCTATGCCGGGGGCGGGCTTGGCACGGTGCGCTCGGGCGATGCCATCGACCAGGAGGCGCGGGCGACCCGATCGCGGGCGGTGAAACGCCGGGGCTGGGAACGCGGCGGCGGGGCTCCTCGCCCGGTGGCGGCAAGGGGGGCGGAGGCGGCGATTATCGCGCCTCCCGGTCGGCTGCACGAGGCGCTGTCGGGCCTGCCGCTTGCCGCGCTGCGGCTGGACGGCGAGGTGGTCGACCGGCTGATGCGGCTTGGCCTGCGCCGGGTGGGCGACATCATGGGCCTGCCCCGCGCGGCACTGGCCCGCCGCTTCGGGGCGGATACGCTGCGCCGGCTGGACCAGGCGATGGGGCTGGAGGCCGAACCCGTCAGCCCGGCCCGCCCGCCGATGCATTTCGCGGTGCGGCTGACGCTGCCCGATCCGATCGGCCTGCGGTCCGACATCGAAGCGGCGCTGGACCGGCTGCTGCCGCCGTTCTGCGAGAAGCTCAAGGCCAAGGGCAGGGGCGCGCGCCGGGTCTTGTTCCAGGGGTTTCGCGCCGATGGCGGGGTGTCGTCTGTCGAGGTGGGTCTGGCCCGCGCCGCCGACAGCCCCGACCGCATCCGCCCGCTTCTGCACCTGAAGCTTGACCAGATCGACGCGGGCTTCGGGATCGACTGCCTGCGGCTGGAAGCGCTGGCCACGGAAGCCGTCAGCGCCCTCCAGCACCGCGGGCAGCTGGAGGTGACGGCCCAGGCGCTGGCGCATGCCGGGCGGGTGCCCGCAGGCTCGGCCCAGGCGCTGGAGGACCTGGTGGGCCGATTGGGCGCGCGGCTTGGGACCGAGGCGGTCCTGCGGCTTCACCCCGCCGACAGCCATGTCCCGGCAAAGTCGGCCAAACTGTTGATGGCCGCCTGGAGCCAGCCGCATGACGGGCCCTGGCCCGCCCCTCCGGCGCCGCGCCCGCTGGTGATGTTCCGCCCCGAACCCGTGGACGCACACGAGGTCCGCGACCTGCCCGACCGCTTCCGCTGGCGCAGGCGCGAGTTTGCCGTGCGGATGGCCGTCGGTCCCGAACGCCTGCAACCCGAATGGTGGTTCGAGGACCCCGACTGGCGCGGCGGTACCCGCGATTACTGGCGGGTCGAAACCGAGGGGGGCGAGCGGCTGTGGCTCTTTTACGGCCAGGGCGGGGCGGTGAACGCGCAATGGTATTGCGAGGGCGCCTTCGCCTGACCTGGGCGCGACCGGAATTCGTCCGCATTCCGGACCGATCTGCGAAGGGAAACCGCGCCCGGCGCGGGCCTTGCGACAGTGCCCCATCCGTGGGAACCATTCTGCCATGAAGTCCCGCAACCGCATCTCGGTAGAGCAGACGCAGCGCATGGCGCTGACAACCGGGCTTGCCACCTCGATCCGCATCCTGCGCGCCGATGCGGCCGGGCTCAGCCGCTATCTTGAGGAAGCCGCTGCCGAGAACCCGCAGATCCTTCTGGCAAAGCCGCAGGTGCAGGACTGGCTGCCGCGCTGGAAATCCGCCTTCAACGCCGATGCCGAACGCCCCGAACAGGAAGCCGCCGGACCCAGCCTCGTCTCTCATGTCCTGGGCGTGATCGAGGCCCTCCGCCTGACCCCCACCGACCAGCGCATCGCGATGACGCTTGCCGAGGCGCTGGAGCCGTCGGGCTGGATCGGGCGGTCGCTTTCGGCCATCGCCGGACAGCTGGGGGTGGCCGTGCCCGCCGTCGAGGGCGTCTTGCGCCGCCTGCAGGACCGTGCCGAACCTACCGGCCTTTTCGCCCGCAACCTGTCGGAATGCCTGCGCCTGCAGGCCGAGGAGGCGGGAGAGCTGGACCGAGCGATGACCGCACTTCTGGACCGGCTGGACCTTCTGGCCAAGGGCGAGATTGACCGCATCGCCCGCGAGGCGGGACTTGCGGTGGCCGACCTGCGCCAGGCCTTCGGGCGGCTGCGCAGCTATGACCCCAAGCCCGGCGCGGGGTTCGAGGTCAATGCGGCCCCGGTCCGCGAACCGGACCTGATCGCCGAGAAGGGCGCCAACGGCTGGATCGTATCGCTGAACCGTTCGGCCCTGCCCTCGGTCTCGGTCGCAGAGGGGCGCGCCAAGGGCCGGGCCGAAGCGCGTGCGCTGATCAAGATGATCGAGGGGCGGAACGCCACGCTACTGTCGGTGGCGCAGGACATCCTGACCCGGCAGACCGCAGCACTGGACCAGGGCCTGGGCGCGATGGTCCCGATGACGATGGCCGAAGTGGGCGAGGCCTTGGGCCTGCACGAAAGCACGATCAGCCGGGTCGTTTCCGGCACGGCGGTGGACACGCCGCGTGGCACCTGGTGGCTGAGGTCGCTGTTCACCAAGGCCCCACGCGAGGGTGGTCCTGCGGCGGGGGCCTTGCGCGACCGGCTGGCCAAGCTGGTGGCCGAAGAGGACCCCGAGGCACCGCTGTCCGACGAGGCGCTGGCCGCAGCGCTGGCCGAGGATGGCGCGCCCATCGCGCGGCGGACGGTGGCGAAATACCGGGCGATGCTGAACCTGCCCCCCGCGCATCGCCGCAGGCGTCGGCACTGATGTCGCTTCCGGGGCTGACAGCGGGGTGAAGCTGCTCTAGCTGGCGGGAAGCACAGGCGGATCAGGGACGGACATGGCCTATTTTCTGGGTGTCGACACCGGGGGCACCTATACGGATGCGGTGATCCTGGACGAGGCGGCGAATGTCGTCCTGGGCAAGGCGAAGGCTTTGACCAGCCGCCACGATCTGGCCGTCGGGATCGGCGAGGCGGTCGACGCCGCCATCGCGGCGGCGGGGGTCAAGCCTGCCGACGTGGCGCTGGTCTCGCTCTCCACGACCCTTGCCACCAATGCCCTGGTCGAGGGCCAGGGCGCGCGGGTGGCGCTGATCTTCATCGGGTTCGACGACGCCGACCTTGGCCGCAGCGGACTGACCGAGGCGCTGAAAGGCGACCCTGTCGTCAAGCTTCCCGGCGGCCACACCCATGCCGGAACCGAGGTCGCGCCCCTGGACCTTGCACTTCTGGAGCTGATGGTCCGCGAGCTTGGCGACGAGGTGTCGGGCTTTGCCGTCGCCGCGCAGTTCGCGACCCGCAACCCCGCGCACGAGATCGCGGCGCGTGACCTGATCCGCCGGGTGACGGGTCGCCCGGTGACCTGCAGCCACGAGCTGTCGGCCAACCTCAACGGCCCGAAACGCGCCCTGACGGCCGTGCTGAACGCCCGGCTTATCGGGATGATCGACCGGCTGGTCGCGGCCTGCGAGCGCCACCTTGCCGTGGTCGGGATCGACGCTCCACTGATGGTGGTGCGGGGCGACGGGGCGCTGATCAGCGCCGCGATGGTGCGCGAACGCCCGATCGAGACGATCCTTTCCGGCCCTGCCGCCAGCATCGTCGGCGCGCGCTGGCTGACGGGGGCCTCGGATGCGCTGGTCAGCGACATCGGTGGCACCACGACGGATGTCGCGCTCCTGCGCGACGGATTGCCAGAGATTGACCCGCAGGGGGCGCGGGTCGGCGGCTTTCGCACGATGGTAGAGGCGGTGGCGATGCGCACGACGGGCCTTGGTGGCGACAGCGAGGTGCATCTGGTGACCGAGGGGCTGAAGGGCGGCCTTCGACTTGGTCCGCGCCGCCTGATGCCGGTGTCCCTGCTTGCCGTCGACCACGGCCCGATGGTCCATGCGGCGCTGGATCGCTGGCTGATGTCCGAGGCGGTGGGCGAGATGGACGGGCGTTTCGTCGTGCCGATGTCCGGCCAGCGTGGCGGGCTGAACGCCCGGGAACTTGCCGTACTGGAGCGGATCACCGTGCCGATGCCGATGGCCGCCGCGCTTACCTCGCGGCTGGAAGTGGCAGCGCTGGAACGGCTGGTGGCGCGGGGGTTGGTGATGATCTCGGGCGTCACGCCGTCAGATGCGTCGCATGTGCTTGGACGGCTGGACAGCTGGGATGCCGCTGCCGCCGGGAAGGCGCTGCGCCTGATCGCCAAGCGCCGGACCGGGGCAGGCGAACGCTTTGCCACGGGACCGGAGGTCTTTGCGCAGGCCGTCGTGGACCAGCTGACGCAGCAGACGGTGGACTGCCTCTTGGAAGCTGCCTTCGGCGAGGACGCGGGTTTCGCTGGCGAGGCGCCTGAGGCACTGGCGCGGCACAAGTTGACCACAGCGGGATTGACGCAGCACCGGGGCGTGGTGGAGGTCGCGGTCAAGCTCGGCGTCCCCGTGATCGGTCTTGGCGCCTCGGCACCGTCCTACTACGGGGCGGTGGGCGAACGGTTGCACTGCCCGATGATCCTTCCCGAACACGCCGGGGTGGCGAATGCCATCGGGGCGGTGGCGGGCCAGGTCAGCCAGCGGGCGACGGGGACGGTGTCCTCGCCCGCCGAGGGGCGGTTCGTGGCACACCTGGCCGAGGGGCTGCAGGTTTTCTCAACGTCTGCCGATGCGCTGGCGGCGCTGGAAGCGGCCCTTGTCGCCGACGCGTCGTCCCGCGCGAAGGAGGCCGGCGCAGTGGACTTGCGGGTCACGGTGGACCGCGAGGTGAAGGAAGTGGAGATCGAGGGCCGCACCATGTTCATCGAGGCCCGCGTCACGGCGACGGCCTCGGGGCGGCCACGGGTGGCGCATTAGGTCAGCTTCTCGTTCGATTGGGTCTCGTCGCCGCATCGGCCTTTGACGAGGAGACGACATCGAACGAGGAGGCGTTGGGCGCGCCGATTCACCCTTGACCTCGCCCCGCCGCGCCCTTAATCCGCGCCGCAGTGGCTAGGTAGCTCAGCTGGTTAGAGCGTGCGACTCATAATCGCAAGGTCGAGGGTTCGAGTCCCTCCCTCGCCACCAATTCCCCGACCGACCATGCGCAAGCGATTTCCGGGACAGGGGTAGGCCTGTGCCGCTAGCCCGCCGCTTGCAGCAGATAGGCCACGACATCCTCCAATTCGTTGTCGCGCTTCAGGCCGTTGAAATTCATCTTCGTCCCCGGAACCACCTTGCGCGGATTGGCGAGGTAGACCTTCAGCGTCTCTTCCGACCAGACGATGCCCGCGGCCTTCATCGGTTCCGAATAGACGTAGCCCTCCAGCGTGCCCGAGGTGCGGCCGATCAGCCCGATCAGGCTGGGGCCAAGCTTCTTGTCCTCGGTCGGTACCAGCGCATGGCACTCTCCGCAGCGGATCGCGAAAAGTTCGGCCCCGCGCGTGGCGTTGCCTTCTTCCGCCCGGGCCGACGCTGCGGTCAGTACGCTTAGCGCAAGGGCGGGAATGGAAAGGCACTTCATGGGAAATCTCCTTGTTCAATCTGGCCACGGAAAAGAGGGTGGGGTCAGCTCTCCGGCAGGATGTTCTGGTTGAAGCGGAACATGTTGCCCGGATCCCACTTGCCCTTGATCCGCGCCAGCCGGTCGTAGGACGCGCCATGTGCCCGCCGGGTGAGGTCCTGGCCATCCTCGTCCAGACCGGGGAAGTTCAGGTACATCCGTCCCTGCATCGCGTGCCGCCGGAACCGCGTCCAGGCGGCGCGCGTCCAGTCGCGCACCAGGTCGTCCTCGGCCGGGTCGGCCCAGACGGAATCGAGCGAGTACATCCAGCGGAAACTGCGGTCGCCGAAGGCCGTTGCCTCTGCCGGGACCCGCGCGGTTGCCCCGCCGAAGTTCCAGAAGGACGAGATCGACTTGTCCGAGGGGTTCGCCACGGCATTCGCCAGGCCTTCGTCGATCATCTCGTCCGATAGGTCGGCCATCAGATGGCTTTTCCAGTAGCAACGGTACTGGCCGGTCGGGAACAGCGGGTCGAACAGCGTCTGGACGTCGCAATAGGCCATCCGGCCCGAGAAATCCGCCACCTTGGGGCCGAGGTCGCGCAGGTGGGCGACAAGGGTCTCGCCCTCGGCCGCATCCCCGGCATAGACCGCGGCGATGGTATAGCAGCGCTGGCCCCAGTAGGCGCTGTCGTAGTCGGGGCTTTCCGGCACGGTCGAGAATTCGACCAGCGACCCAAGGACGTCGGCATGACGGGTGACGAAGTCACGCCAGACCCGGATCGGACCCGCCCCGGCCGAGGCCGGATAGATCGGGGCGCAGAACATGACCTCCGGGCCGAACGGATGCAGCGCGAAGCAGAAGCGCGAGACGACGCCGAAGTTGCCGCCCCCGCCACGCAGGGCCCAGAAAAGGTCGGGATGGTGCGTGGCATCGGTCAGAACGATGTCGCCCTGCGCCGTGACCACTTCGGCCGCCAGAAGGTTGTCGACGGTCAGCCCATGCCGTGACCGCAGCCAGCCCACGCCGCCCGAAAGGGTCAGCCCCGCCACCCCGGTTTCCGAGATCAGCCCGCCGGGCGTGGCCAGCCCATGCGCCTGGGTCGCCCGGTCCACATCCTGCCAAAGGGCGCCCCCCTCGACCCAGGCCGTGCGGGCCGCGGGGTCGACGGTCACGCCGCGCATCGGCGAGAGGTCCAGCATCAGCGAGCCTGCGCCGACCGCATGTCCGGCCACGTTGTGCCCCCCCGCCTTGATCGACACCGGCAGGCCCTGCGCCGCAGCCCAGAGGATGCCCGACCGGATATCGTCGGTCGTCCGGCAGGGCAGGATCGCGACGGGCATCCGGTCGATCATGCCATTCCAGACCACGCGGCTGCGGTCGAAATCGGCCATGCCGGGCCGCAATAGCCGCTGGTCCCATCCGGCGGGAATGGGGGTGCTGGGGTGGATCGTCATCGTGGCCTCCCTCTCTTGTTCCCCTGACGATGCCAGATTCCGGCTTTTCGGTGAGAGGAGAAGCAGACAGAATAGGTCCAAATCGGACAGGAGCCCGCGATGGAAGACCGGCGTCCCGTTGTTGCCATCCTTGTCGGCCCCACCACCTCGGCCGCCGTGCTCTACGGGATATTCGACGTCCTGCAGTCGGTCGGTTCGGTCTATCCCGACATGGTGTTCGGCGCGCCCGGAGGCGAGCGCCTGACCGTCCGCATCGTTTCGCAGGACGGCAAGCCCTTCCGCTGTCCGGGCAATGTCCTCGTCGAGCCGCACGACAGCCTAGACAGCCTGCAGGACTGCGACATTGCCATCGTCTGCGACATGTACAGCCCGATTCACAGCGTCCCGCGACGCGACTATGCGGTCTACGGACCCTGGCTGCGCGCGCTGCACGCCAAGGGGGTGCTCATCGGGTCGGTCTGTTCCGGGTCGCTTGTCCTGGCCGAGGCCGGATTGGTCGACGGGCGCGAAGTGGCCTCGCACTGGGCCTATGCCGAGCTTTTCGCCAAGGAATACCCCGCCTGCCGCCTGCACCGCGACAGCATCCTGTGCCTGACCCATGAGGCTGACCGGATCATCACCGCTGGGGGCGTGACGTCCTGGCAGGAACTGGTCCTCTACGTCATCGCCCGGCTTTGCGGACGCGAGGCGGCGTTGCAGACGGCGAAGGTCCATCTGTTGGCCGGACACGAAAGCGGACAGCTGCCCTTTGCCGAGATGAACCGACATGTGGGCACCGGCGATGCGGTGGTCCTGGCCTGTCGCCGCTACATCGACGAGACATTCACCGAGCCGAACCCGGTCCAGCGCATGGTCGATGTCTCGGGCCTGAACACGCGGACCTTTGCCCGGCGCTTCCGCAGCGAAACGGGCACGACTGCGATCGACTATGTGGTCCGACTGCGCATCGAGGAGGCCAAGCGGATGCTCGAAGGCTCTCGCACACCGGTTGACGATGTGTCCTGGCAGGTGGGCTACCAGGACCCGGCCGCCTTCCGTCGGGCGTTCCGCAAGCTGGTGGGAGAAACCCCGGCTGAGTATCGGCGACGCTTCTCGCTGGTCGGGATGCCGGCCTAGGGACCGCCGCCGTCAGCCTTGCGCCCAGGGACCATGCGGATGGTCCAGCCCGTCCAGCCGCTGGAACCCGTGCAGCCCGAAGAAGTCGCGCTGGCCCTGGATCATGTTGGCGGTGCCGCGCGCGGTGCGCATCAGGTCGAACCAGGCCAGGCCCCCGGACAAGGCGGGCAGCGCATGGCCATGCAGCGCGCCTGCGGCCACCACTCGGCGCAGGGCGGGGGTCGATTGGCGCAGAAGATCGGCGAAGAACGGGGCCAGCATCAGGTTGCGGGTCGGATCCTGGCCCAGCGCCTCGGCCATGTCGTTCAGCATCGCCGAGCGGATGATGCAGCCTGCACGCCAGACCCGGGCGATGGCGGGCATGTCCAGCGCCCAGGCGAATTCGCCCGCCGCCGCCGTCATCATCGCGAAGCCCTGCGCATAGCACAGGATCTTGCCCGCGATCAGCGCCTGTTCCAGATCGTCCAGCGCGACCTCGGCCCGCTGCGGGGCCGCGCCATACAGCGCCTCGCCCGCTGCCCGTTCGCCCCGACGGGACGAAACGTTTCGCGCCATCACCGCGGCCTCGATCACCGGGATCGGAGTGCCCAGGTTCTGCGCCTCGATCGCCGTCCAGCGCCCGGTGCCTTTCTGGCCCGCCGCGTCGACGATCATGTCCAGAAGCGGCCCACCCTTGACCGGATCGACAGCCCCCGCGACGGCGGCGGAAATCTCGACCAGATAGGACTGCAGGACACCTTCGTTCCAGCGGGCGAAGACCGGGGCGATGTCAGCCGCCGCCATCCCCAGCCCGTCGCGCATCACGCCGTAGACCTCGGCGATCATCTGCATGTCGGCATACTCAATGCCGTTGTGGACCGCCTTGACGAAATGCCCGGCCCCAGTCTCGCCCATGTGGCCGGCGCAAGGCGTGCCGTCCTCGGCCTTCGCGGCGATGGCGCGGAAGACGGCGGCCATGCGGTCCCAGTCCGGACGCGTGCCCCCGGCCATGATCGCCGGGCCGTGCCGCGCGCCCTCTTCCCCGCCCGAGACGCCGATGCCCATGAAGCGGAACGGGAGACCGGCCGCCGCGCGGCGGTTGGTGTCGTGAAAGTTGGCGTTGCCCGCGTCGATCACCAGGTCGTCGGGCGCCAGGTGCGGCGCCAGTGCGGCCAGCATGTCGTCCACGGCCTGGCCCGCCGGGACCATCAGGATGATCGACCTGGGCGCGGCCATCGCGGCGACCAGACCGGCCAGCGTGTCAGTGGGCACCACGCGGGGCGCAAGCTCGCCTGCACCCGCGCGGAACGCCTGCGTGACCGAAGCCGTGCGGTTCCAGACGGCGATGGGAAAGCCCTTCTCGGCGATGTTCAGCGCCAAGGCCGCGCCCATCGTGCCCAGGCCGATCAGTCCAACCTGCGGTTTCGTCACGGCCATTGCGCGCCCTTCCGGTTAAGGACGACCGAGTAGAGCCCGGTCGTCGCGGTGATGAACAGCCGATGCTTCGCCCGCCCGCCGAAGCAAAGGTTGGACACGATCTCGGGCACCAGGATCTTGCCCATCAGATGCCCGTCTGGCGCAAGGCAGTGCACCCCGTCGCCAGCCGAGGACCAGAGGTTTCCCTCTTCGTCCATGCGGATGCCGTCGGCGCAGCCGGGTTCGATCCGGTGGAAGAGGGAACCCTTGCCGGGCCGCCCGGTTCCCGTGTCGAAGACCAGGATGTGCCGGGGATCGTCATGGCCAACCCGTCCGGTATCGGCGACATAGAGGCGGCTTTCGTCGGGACTGAAGGCAAGGCCGTTCGGACAGGCCATGTCGGTGATCACCGCCTCCAGCGTCCCGTCCGGGTCGACGCGGTAGACGCAGCAGGGAAGTTCGGAGTCCGCCTTGAAGCCTTCGTAGTTGCTGGCGATCCCGTAATGCGGATCGGTGAACCAGATCGCCCCGTCACGGCTGACCACCACGTCATTGGGGCTGTTCAGCCGCTTGCCCCGGTAGCTGTCGGCGATGACCGTGATGGACCCATCCCATTCCGTCCGCGCCACCCGCCGCGTGCCGTGTTCGCAGCTGATCAGCCGCCCCTGCCGGTCCCGCGTATGCCCGTTCGCGTAGTTGGCCGGCGCGCGGAATGTGGTCAGGCCCGCCTCGCTCCACCGCAGGATGCGGTCGTTGGGGATATCCGAGAAGAGAAGGCATTGCTGGTCGCCAAACCAGACCGGTCCCTCGGCCCAGTCGAAGCCCTCGGCGAGTTTCTTCAGCGGCGCGTTGAAGAGGACATACTGTCCGAACAGGGGATCGACGATCTCGAACCACGAAGCGCTTGCGGTCATGGGTCACCTCCGTTAGCGCTCACTCTCGCCCAGCGGACGCGGGGGCACAAGACGCGGAGGGGCCGATGTCGCATTCCTTGTTCGACCTGACGGGGCGGCGTGCGCTGGTGACGGGGGCGTCACAAGGGATCGGCCTTGCGCTGGCGCAGGGGTTGGCCGGGGCCGGCGCGCAGGTGGTGATCAACGGGCGCGACCGGGCACGCGCCGAAGCGGCGGCAGCGGACATTCCGGGGGCCGAGGTGCTGGTCTTTGACGTGACCGACCACGATGCGGCGCGCGACGCCGTGGACGGGTTCGAGGCGGCGGGCAAGCCCATCGAAATCCTGGTCAACAACGCGGGCATCCAGCACCGGGCACCGTTGCAGGACTTCCCGGCCGAGGCCTTCGAGCGTCTGCTGCAGACCAACGTCGCAAGCGTCTTCCACGTGGGCCAGGCCGTCGCCCGGCACATGATCGCGCGGGGGCGCGGGCGGATCATCAACATCGCCTCGGTCCAGACCGCCCTCGCCCGCCCCGGAATCGCGCCCTACACGGCCACCAAGGGGGCCGTGGGCAACCTGACCAAGGGTATGGCGACCGACTGGGCGCGGTTCGGGGTGACCTGCAATGCCATCGCGCCGGGGTACTTCGAGACCCCGCTGAACGCCGCGCTGATGGCTGACCCGGAGTTCGACGCCTGGCTGAAGAAACGCACCCCCGCCGGGCGCTGGGGCAAGGTCGAGGAGTTGACGGGCGCCTGCATCTTCCTCGCCTCGGACGCGGCAAGCTTCGTGAACGGTCACATTCTTTACGTGGACGGCGGCATATCGGTGTCTCTGTGAAGCGGATCGTGGTGATGGGCGTCTCGGGCTGCGGCAAGTCCTCGGCCGGCGAGGCGCTGTCCGCGCGGCTTGGCATCCCCTATTTCGACGGCGACGACCTGCATAGAGCGGACGCGGTGGCAAAGATGCGGCAAGGCATCCCGCTGACCGACGCGGACCGCTGGCCCTGGCTGGACCGGGTGGCGGGCGTCTTGCACGACAAGGCGCCGGTGATCGTCGGCTGTTCGGCGCTGAAACGCGGATACCGCGACCGCATCCGTGCCGGGGCTGGCGGACCGGTGATCTTTGTCCATCTTGCAGGCAGCAAGGAGCTGATTGCCTCCCGCATGGGGGCGCGGACCGGGCACTACATGCCGACCTCACTTCTCGACAGCCAGTTCGCCGCGCTGGAACCGCCCGCACCGGACGAGGCGATCACCGTGGACATCGGGCTGGACTTGCCGGATCTGGTCCGGAGCGTGCTGGAGCAGTTGCCCGATGATCGGGGCGTCACCTGAATCGAGCGCTTCGCGCGGACCTTTCCTCTCGCGCTTTCGCGTGAAGGACGCGAAAGCGCTCGGCGATTGAGGGCGCTTCGCCCCCCAAACCCCCCGAGGATATTTGTGCAAATGTGAAAGGCTGACGGGACCGGGCGGAACAGGGTCGCTTTCGGTCTTGATCCGGCCGGCCTTCCGTCGCACACAAGGGAACGATGGTCCCGGCCAAGCCAAGCGCGGTCGGGTGAAAAGGGAACGGGGTGAGGTGTAGGCAACAGCCGCCGAATCCCCGACTGCCCCCGCAACTGTAAGCGGCGAGCGACCCCTCACATGCCACTGGTTTGCCGTTCGAGCGGCGGGCCGGGAAGGCAAGGGGAAGCGGCGACCCGCGAAGTCAGGAGACCTGCCATCGAAGCAACCAACCACCCGGGCGGGGTGCCCCGGAAGGAGTGTTCGATGGTCAAGACGCAGAGGCCCGCGGCCTCACCCCCCTATTCCGTGGCGCAATCCGCGCCGCACCAGGTGCTTGTCTGCAAGGCCTGCAAACACAAGGGCGAGGCCTGCAAACCCGGCTTTGATCTTTTGAAAAGGCTGCGGGACGCGATCTCGGCGGCTGGGCTTGGCGAGGGGTTCGAGGTTTCGGGCACGGCCTGCCTTGCGGGCTGCGTGCCCGACCACGGCGGGCCCTGTGTCGTCGGCTGGCGCGCGACGGGCAAGGCGACCTGGCTGTTCGGGGACATCGATCCCGATCAGCCGCTGGACGAATTGATCGCCTTTGCCCGAAGCTATGCCGCACGGGACGATGGCTGGATGACAGGCCGCGACCTGCCGTCGCGGCTGTGCGATACGACCCTCGCCCGCATCCCCGCCGCGATGATCGTGACCCGCGAAGGGGCGATCCAATGACGGTGCTTGAACTTCGCAACGTCACCTGGGGGCCGAAACGGGCGCCGGCGATCCTGCATGACATCTCGTTCACGCTGGCGGCGGGCGAAGTGCTGGCGATCTGCGGGGCGAACGGGGCGGGGAAATCCTCGCTTCTGCGCCTACTTTACCGCCATCAGGCGCCCCTGTCGGGATCCGTCTTGGTCGAGGGGCGCGACTTGTGGCTGACCCCCGCCCGGCAGGCCGCGCAGACCGTGGCCGCCGTGCTGCAGGAACAGCCCACCGACTTTGCCCTGACCACGCGGGACATCGTTGCTTTGGGTCGCCTGCCGCATCGGCAGGGGATGGGACCAGGGGCGCGCGACACGGCGATCACCGAGGCAGCCCTGATGCGCATGGACCTGTCGCATCTGGCAGATCGCCGGTTCGGCACCCTGTCGGGCGGTGAACGGCAGCGCGTGATGGTCGCCCGCGCCTTGGCGCAGGAGCCGCGCATCCTTGTGCTGGACGAACCCACCAACCACCTCGACATCCGCCACCAGCTGGAGCTTCTGCGCCTGCTGCGCGGGCTGGGCCTCGCCGTCGTCTGCACGCTGCACGACCTGACCCTGGCGGCCGAATTCGCCGACCGCATCCTGATCCTGGACCAAGGCCGCGTGATCGCCGATGCCCCGCCCGACGAGGCCTTGACCGAGGCCACCATCGCCCGCGCCTTCCAGGTGCTGCCCCGGATCGACCGGACCGGCAGCGCCCCCCGATTCTCATTCCAGTTGGACCGCTAGATGAAGACCGCCTGCCTGACCCTCCTCCTCCTCTCGACCCCCGCGCTGGCTTTCCCGGTCACCGTGCCAAGCTGCAACCGCGAGGTCACCTTCGACGCCCCGCCGTCCCGCGCCATCGCCAATGACGTCAACCTTATCGAGATGATGCTGGCGCTTGGCCTGCGTGACCGGATGGTCGGCTATACCGGGGTCTCGGGCTGGAAGACGCTGGACCCGGAGCTGCGCGAGGGCATCGCCGAACTGCCGGAGTTGTCCGCCAAATACCCCAGCCGCGAGGTCCTGCTGGGGGCCGAGCCAGACTTTTTCTTCGCCGGTTGGAACTACGGCATGACCGTCGGCGGCGAGGTCACTCCCGAAACGCTGGAGCCCCTGGGCATCAAGACCTACGAGCTGACCGAAAGCTGCATCTTCGTCGGACCCAAGGCCAAGTCCTCGATGCAGGACATGTACAATGACCTTCTGAATCTCGGCACGATCTTCGGGGTCGAGGACCGGGCGAAGGCCCTTGTGGCAGGCTATGAGGCAAAGCTTGCCGAGGTGACCGCCGGGATCGACCGCAGCGCCCCCCTGCGGGTCTTCGTCTATGACAGTGGCGAGGAAACACCGTTCACCGCCGGGGCCTATGCCATCCCGACCGCCCTGATCGAGGCGGCGGGGGGCGTGAACATCATGGACGACCTCGACAAGAGTTGGGCCACTGTGGCGTGGGAGCCGGTAGTCGAGCGCAATCCGCAGGTCATCGTCATCGTCAACTACGGCGACGTGACAGCCGAGCAGAAGATCGCCTTCCTGGAAGCGAACCCCGCCTTCGCCAATGTCGACGCGGTGAAGAATGATCGCTACGTGGTCCTGGAATACGTCGAAGCCACCCCCGGCCCGCGCAACATCCGCGCGGTGGAAAAGCTGGTAAAGGGGTTCTGGGGGAAGTGATGCACCCACGCGCCACGCCTGACCGCCTAGTCCCCGATTTCTTCAAAGAAATCGGACCGGAGCCTTTGCAGGCTCCGTTGCGGAGTTTTCGAAAACTCCGCACCTGGACCTCACGGCGGTCCTGACCTGAAATGACCGAAACCCCGCTCGCCACCTCCGCCTCTCCCACTCTGCGCCTCACGCGCCGGGCGGCCATCGCGCTCGGCGGCGTAGCGTTTCTTCTCCTCGCCGTCCTCATCGCCGTTTCGGTCGGCGCTGTCCCGGTCCCCCTCTCCACCGTCTGGGGCGTCCTTGCCAACCACCTGATCCCAGGCCTTGTCACCCCCGACTGGACCGAAGGCCGCGCGGCCATCGTCTGGGACATCCGCTTTCCCCGCGCCCTCCTCGCCGCACTCGTCGGCGCAGGTCTTGGCATCACCGGCGCCGCCCTCCAGTCGGTCACGAGAAACCCCCTCGCTGACCCCCATCTTCTCGGCATCTCTTCGGGCGGGGCCTTTGGGGCAATCGCAGCACTTCTGCACACCGGCCTCTTCCTCGGACTTCTCACCGTCCCGGTCATGGCCTTCGGCGGCGCGCTTGCTGCGACCCTTCTTGTCCTTGCCATCGCGCGGATCACCGGGGCCACCAGTGCCGACCGCCTGGTCCTCGCCGGAGTCGCCGTCAGCTTCATCATCATGGCCGGGGCGAACGTGCTGATCTTCCTTGGCGACCCCAAGGCCACCCACACCGTGGTCTTCTGGATGCTCGGCGGCCTTGGCCTGGCGCAGTGGTCGCACCTGATCTATCCGGTTGCTGTCCTTGTCCCCGCCGGGCTGTGGCTCTGGTCGCAAAGCGGTGCCCTCAACGCCATGTCGCTGGGAGACGAGACCGCCGCCTCCCTCGGCATCCCGGTCGCCCGCTTCCGCCTGACCGTCTTCGTGGCAGGCGCGCTGATCACCGGCGTCATGGTCGCCTTCTCGGGGCTCATCGGCTTTGTCGGCCTGATGATGCCCCACCTCGTCCGCTTCGCCGTGGGCGGCGACAACGCCCGCGTCCTGCCCCTCTCCGCCCTCGCCGGAGCCATCTTCCTCGTCGCCGCCGACACCGTCGCCCGCGTCGTCATGGCCCCCGAAGACATGCCCATCGGTGTCGTCACCGGACTTGTCGGGGGCGTCTTCTTCCTGTGGCTCATGGCGCGCAAGTCATGAGGATCATGATCCAGGGTGCGGGATCGAACGTCGGCAAGTCGATGCTGGTCGCGGGCCTGTGCCGTCTATTCAGCCGGCAGGGTCTGACAGTGCGGCCCTTCAAGCCGCAGAACATGTCCAACAACGCGGCCGTGGCCATGGGCGGAGAAATCGGACGCGCCCAGGCCCTGCAGGCCCGCGCCTGTGGCGTCGCGCCTCATGTCGACATGAACCCGGTCCTCCTGAAGCCCGAGTCGGAAACCGGCGCGCAGGTAATCGTCCAAGGCAAGCGGCTGACCACCGTCCGCGCAAAGGACTACGCCACGCTGAAACCACAGCTCATGGCCCCCGTCCTTGACAGCTTCCACCGCCTGCAATCCCAGGCCGATCTCGTGATCGTCGAAGGCGCGGGCAGCCCAGCCGAGGTGAACCTGCGCGCAAACGACATCGCCAACATGGGCTTCGCCATCGCCTCGCAAACCCCGGTGATCCTGACCGGTGACATCGACCGCGGCGGCGTCATCGCCCAGCTGGTCGGAACCCAAGCCGTCCTCGACCCCGCCGACGCCGCGATGATCCGCGGCTTCCTGATCAACAAGTTCCGGGGCGACCCGCGTCTGTTCGACGACGGCTACCGCCTGATCGAACAGCGCACCGGCTGGCCCGGCCTTGGCGTGGTCCCGTGGTTCCCGGACGCCCACAAACTCCCCGCCGAAGACGCCGCCGATCTTGGCGGGACAAAGGGCACCGGCGACTTCCTCATCGCCGTACCCCACCTCAACAGGATCGCCAATTTCGACGACCTCGACCCCCTGGCGCAGGAGCCCGGCGTCACGCTGAAGATCGTCAAGCCGGGCCAACCCCTGCCGGTGGAGGCTGACCTCATCATCCTGCCCGGCAGCAAGGCCACCATCGCAGACCTCGCTCATTTCCGTGCGCAGGGCTGGGACATCGACCTTGCGGCTGCCCTGCGGCGGGGTGCACGGGTGCTTGGCCTTTGCGGCGGCTACCAGATGCTGGGCCGCGAAATCGCCGATCCGGAGGGGATCGAGGGCAAGCCGGGCAGCGTCCCCGGCCTTGGACTTCTGGACCTAACGACCGTCATGACCCCCGACAAGCGGGTGACCGAGACGTCAGCGCTTCATCCGGCCTCGAACACGGTGGTGCGGGGATACGAGATCCACCTCGGCCGGACCGATGGCCCCGACCGCGCGCGCCCGCTTTTCACGGTGAGCGGCGACCCCGAAGGGGCGGTGCGCGCGGACGGGCGGGTGATGGGCAGCTACCTGCACGGGATGTTCACCGAAGACGCCTTCCGCCGTGCCTTTCTGGCTGGCCTTGGCGCGACGGCCGGCCACACCAGCTACGACCAGACCGTCGAGGATACCCTTGATGCCCTGGCCGATCACCTTGCAACCCATGTCGATTGCGCAAGGCTTCTGACGCTGGCGCAGGCGTAGGGTGGGCGATACCGCCCACCTTCCTTACCCTCCCGCACATCCGGCAATCGCCTGGGCAATCCCAGTCAGCAGTGCTGCATAGGCCCCCGGCCCCGGCTCCAGTGACGAGCCCACAGGGTCCAGCGCGCCGCCGATCCTGACGCTTGTTCCTTCAGCCAGTTGCTCCGCCAGCGCCGGGTCATGCTGTACCTCGGGGAAAAGGCAGATGATATCACCGGCCTCCAGTTCGCCACGCAGCTCGGACAATCGCGCCGCCCCGGGCGAGGATGCATCGCCCAGCGCAATGCTGCCCGCCAAGGTCAGGCCGTAGTGGTCTGCGAAGTACCCATAGGCGTCGTGGAAGGTGACCAGCCGCTTGCCCATGACGGGCGCAAGCAGTGCCGCCAGGTTGGCGTCCAGCGCCGCGATCCCGTCTCCGGCCTTCGCCGCATTGGCCGAATAGGCCGCCGCGTTCCCTGGGTCCAGACGGCCCAGTTCTGCCGCGATCAGACCCAGCCAGACCTGTGCGTTGCCGGGGTCAAGCCAGGCGTGCGGATCTTCGGACCCGTGATCGTGACCGTCGTGCTCCTCAGCGTCACCAGGCTCATCCCCGTGGCCGTGGTCGTCCGCCTTTGCCGCCCCATAGGCGCGCCGCGCGGTCTCTTCGGCATCCAGAAGCGCCAGCGCCGCCGCCCCCTCGGCCCGGCTGTCCAGCGCGCTGTCAAGCCAGGGGGTCAGGTCCGGCCCGATCCACACCACCAGGTCCGCATCCGCCACCGCCCCGGCCTGGCTGGGCTTCAGCTGGAAATCATGCTCATCGGCCCCCCGCGCCAGCAGCAGCTCTGGCTGACCCAGATCGCCCATCACCTGCGCCACCAGAGCGTGAACCGGGGGAATGTCGGTCACCACGCTTGGCACCTCGGCGAGTGCGGGGGTGGCAGTCGCAAGAAGAGTAATGATATAACGCATCAGGTGGCTTCCCTCTTTCGTCGCCCCGTTCTATGTATGTAATATCATAACACGTCAAGAGCTCCCGATGCCCGACCCCGATCTCGCCTTTGCGGCGCATGACCACGCGCATTGCGCGCATGACGCCCTGACGCGGGCCGAGGCGGTGACCGCCGCCGCCGGCGCGCGGATGACGCCGGTGCGCCGCCGGGTGCTGGAGATCCTGCTGGAAGAACACAAGGCCCTTGGCGCCTATGACGTGCTGGCGCGGCTGGCGACCGAAGGCTTCGGCAACCAGCCGCCCGTCGCCTACCGCGCGCTGGAATTCCTTGTCGAACAGGGGCTTGCCCACCGCATCCAGCGCCTGAACGCCTTTACCGCCTGCGTCCATCCCGGTCAGGATCACGCGCCCGCCTTCCTCATCTGCCGGACCTGCCACACCGTCGCGGAAGCCGAGGCAACTGCCGCACGCGCCTCGCTCGACGCCGAGGCCGCGCGCGCGGGCTTCCAGGTCGAACGCTCGACCATCGAGGCGCTGGGGCTTTGCCCGAACTGCCGGGGCCAGGCATGAGCTTGCCCGGCCCCTCCCTGATCGCGGCCGAACATGTCTGCGTCCGCTTCGGGCCAGACGAGGTCCTGCATGACATCAGCCTGAAGGTCGATCCGGGCGAAATCGTCACGATCCTTGGCCCCAACGGCTCGGGCAAGTCCACGCTGTTGCGCGCACTTCTGGGCATTGTCCCGGTGGCCGAGGGCCGCCTTCTGCGGCAGGACGGGCTGCGCATCGGCTATGTCCCGCAGAAGCTGACGGTGGACCGGACCATGCCAATCACCGTGCGCCGGTTCCTCTCGTTGCCGACGCTGGTCACCGACCAGGCCGCCGCCGAAGCCCTTGCGCGGGTGGGCATGGCAGGCCAGGGGGCCGAGCAGATGACAACGCTGTCGGGCGGCCAGCTTCAGCGCGTGCTTCTTGCGCGCGCGCTGCTGGGCAAGCCGCAGCTTCTGATGCTGGACGAGCCGACATCGGGCCTGGACCAGCCCGGCGAGGCCGCCTTCTACCGGCTGATCGAGGAGGTGCGCGCCGAAACTGGCGCAGCGGTCCTGATGATCAGCCATGACCTGCATGTGGTGATGGCCGCCAGCGACCGCGTGATCTGCCTGAACGGCCACATCTGCTGCGAGGGGACGCCCCGCGTGGTGTCGACCGCACCAGAGTACCGCGCCCTCTTCGGGCTGGGCACGCAAGGGGCGCTGGCGCTTTACCGTCACGAGCATGACCACGCGCATGAGGACGGCCACCCACACCACCATCACCACCACCATGACCACGAGCACGATCATGTTTGACGATTTCCTGGTCCGCGCCGGCCTGGCTGCCGTCGGGCTGTCGCTGGCGACCGGCCCGCTTGGGTCGTTCGTGGTATGGCGGCGGATGGCCTATTTCGGCGATGCCACGGCCCATGCCGCCGTTCTGGGTGTGGCGCTGGCGCTGGCGACCGACCTGCCCATCGGCCTTGGCACCCTGACGGTGGCCCTTGCGATGGCCGTCACCGTCGCGGGCCTTTCGGCACGCGGCTGGGCGATGGACACCACGCTGGGCGTCCTTGCGCATTCCGCCCTCGCCTTCGGCCTTGTCGCCGTGAGCTTCTTCCCGACAGTCCGCACCGACCTGTCGAGCTATCTTTTCGGCGACATCCTTGCCGTCAGCCGGTCCGAACTCGCCCTGGTCTGGCTGGGTGCCCTGGCGGTCCTGGCCTTGCTTGCCTGGCGCTGGCAACGGCTTCTGACGGCCACCCTGTCCGAAGACCTTGCCCATGCCGCCGGGATCAATCCCGACCGTGAACGGCTGGTCCTGCTCATCGCGCTGGCCCTGGTCGTGGCCGTGGCGCTGAAGATCGTAGGCGCGCTTCTGATCGCCGCCATGCTGATCATCCCCGCCGCCGCCGCCCGCAGCTTTGCCCGCACGCCCGAGGCGATGGCGGCGGCGGCCATCGTCGTCGGTGCAGTCTCGGGACTGGGGGGGCTGGGCCTTTCGCTTTGGCAGGACACGCCCACCGGCCCCTCGATCATCGTGGTCGCGGCGGCGCTCTTTGCGCTGACCTCTTTCGCCCGCCGGGTCTGACAAAAAACTTTCCCGCTGCCCGAAGCTTGCCAAAATTCCCCGGTATCCAAGAGGCAAATCACCAAGGATTTGCCCCGTGTTTCGCCTGATCGGTTTTCTCGCGCTCTTCTCCGCCACGGCCGGCGGCTATCTCTACACGGACTACAAGATGTCCGCCCGCTGGTCCGGGCAGGATGATGCCGACGGACTGACCTTCACCGAATACCTTTCGGGCTTCGCGGATCGCCTTGCCGGCCTTGGCGGTTCGGCCGCGGCGGCGGGCCTTCCGACCAGGCTTGTCGACATGCTGCCAACGCCGCCCGAGGGCTGGACCGTGCGGCCCACCGTGGCCGAGGATGTCGCGGGGTTCCTGCCGAAGTCGACCAAGAAGGCCGACAAGGCAGCGCTTGCTGCCGTGAAGGCGGTCGGGGACGCAAAGGCCGACTCGGGCACCGAGATTGCCGCGCTGACGTATGAGAAGGGCGACCGGAAAGTGGTGATCAAGGCCGTCCGCTACCCCAACGTGATTTTCTCCAGCGACGCCTCCATTCCCCAGCGGACCGAACTGCAGGCCAAGGGGGCCCAGTTTCGCGGGACCGAATTCATGACCGTCCGCGGCCTGGACGTTACCGAGGACCTTTTGCCCGAGGGCTTCCGGGGCCGCTACTTCCTGGCCGATGCCGGCGCGCAGATCCACCTTCGGGTGCTTGCGCCCAAGCGCATGGCGGACGAAGACCTGGTGCCGTTTTTCGAAACGCTGCATGTCCGGGCGATGAATGCCAGCGTGATCGACAAGGTCGAAGGTCTGGGCGATGTGCCGGTCATCGTGCTGGCCTCTGCCTTGGATGACGCCGGGCGCGAGGCCTATCTTGCCGATGTTGCGGCCCGTGCGGCCGCAGAGGCGCAACGTCAGGACACCCAGCGGGCAGAAGCAGAGGCCGCCGCCGCACAGAAAAACGCCGTCGTGGCCGCCGAGGGCACCAAGACCCAATCCCTGGGATCGTTCTTTGTCGGCCTCAACAAGACCTTCTTCGGCGAGGACGAGGGCGGCATGTCAGTCGAAGAGCGGAAGGCGCACGAGGCCGCCTTGCTGAAAGCGACCGAGTCCGGCGATGCGGCTGCAGTCGCTTTGCACGCCGGCGCGCTTTACGGCGCAATCGCGGAAGAGCTTGGCAAGGCCGAGATGAAGGCGGCCTCTGATTCAGGCGGCGGGTTTGCGACGGCGAATGGCTCGTCCGGGTCCAAGTCCAAGATCAAGGTCGGTGTCGGCAAGTGCACCGAGAAGGGCGGCAAGAAGTCCTGCACTGTCGAAAGCGCCCAGGACTGATCGCCGGGCCACCTGGCCCTTGGCTCAGGCCCAGACCTGCGCCGGATCGGGCAGCGGGATCGCCTCCAGAAGCTCACGCGTGTAGGCGGCCTTGGGGGTGGCGAAAAGGTCGGCCGTGGGGCGGTCCTCGACGATTTCTCCCCGATACAGGACGATGGTCCGCTGGCAAAGGCGTCGGATCACACTCAGGTCGTGGCTGATGAAGGCCAGCGTCAGGCCAAGGTCGCGGACCAGCCGTTCCAGAAGGTTCAGCACCTGGGCCTGCGAGGACACGTCCAGGCCCGAGACGATCTCGTCGGCCAGGATGAAGTCCGGCTCCAGCGCGATGGCCCGTGCGATGCCGACGCGCTGGCGCTGGCCGCCGGACAATTCGTGCGGATAGCGGGCGGCGAAGCTGCGGGCCAAGCCGACCTGGTCCAACGCCTGCGCCACCCGGTCGGGGACCCCGTCAAAGCCGTGCAGGCGCAAGGGCTCGGCGATGATGGTGCCCACGCGGTGGCGCGGGTTCAAGGAGGACATCGGGTCCTGGAAGATCATCTGGAACCGCCGCCGCAGCGGGCGCAGCGCGGCTTCCGGCAGATGGGTGATGTCCGTCCCATCAAAGCGGATCGCCCCGCCCGACGGCTCCAGCAGCCTCACCAGAGCGCGACCCAGCGTCGACTTCCCTGACCCCGAGCCTCCGACGATGCCGATCACTTCGCCCTTCGGGATGGTGAAGTTCAGCCCGCGCAGGATCTCGATCCTGGGCGCGGCCCCCAGAAGCGGCTTTGCCGTCATGTCCGCCAGCGACAGCCGCAGGTTGTCGACGGTATAGAGATCAGCCATGCGCAACCCCCTTGTCAAAGGCGGCCACCTCGGCCTGGACAGCAGCGATCACCGCGTCGGGGACCGGCTGCAACCCGGCCAATGGATCAGTGTATTTCGGTGTGGCCGCCAGCAGCGCCGCCGAATAGGCGTGGCGCGGGGCGGCGAAGAAATCCGTCACCGAGGTATCCTCGACCACCATCCCCGCATACAGGACCGAAAGCTTCTGGCAGACCTTGGACACGACCCCAAGGTCGTGGGTCACGAACAAAAGCGCCGTGCCATGCCGGGCCTGCATCCCCGCGATCAGCTTCAGGATCTGCTTCTGGACCGTCACATCCAGCGCCGTCGTCGGCTCGTCCGCGACGATCAGCCTAGGCTCGGCGGCAAAGGCGCTGGCGATCAGGATGCGTTGGCGCATGCCGCCCGAAAGCTCATGCGGATAGGACCGCAGCACCCGGTCGGGGTCGGGGATCTGCACCTCGGCCAGCAGTTCGCGCGCCCGGGCGTCGGCCTTGGGACGGGTCCAGCCCAGGATGTCGACCAGCCGGTCGGTGATCTGCGGCCCGATCCGGTGACTGGGGTTCAGCGCCGTCAGCGGGTCCTGCGGAATCAGCGCCGCCATCGCCCCGATCCGCTTGCGGCGCTCTGCCAAAGGCAGGCGCAGCAGGTCCACGCCGTCCAGCAGGATCTCGCCTTCGGTCACCTCGATGGACGGCGGCAGGATGCCCAGGACCGCCTTGCCGATCATCGACTTGCCCGCCCCGGATTCGCCCACCAGCCCCCGCACCTCGCCCGCCGCCACGTCCAGCGACACGCGGCGGAGGAGCGGCGGGCCCTTCTTCAGCCGGACGGACAGGTTGCGGATCGACAGGAAGCTCATCGCAGCACCGGATCGAAGCGGTCCTTCAACCCCTCGCCAAGCTGGCTGAAGGCAAGGACGGTCAGGAACAGCGTGACCAGCGGGAAGACCAGCACCCACCAGGCCTGATGGACACTCGTCCGCCCCTCGGCGATCATCCCGCCCCAGGTCGGGTCGTCGGTCGAGATGGACAGGTTCACGAAGGACAGGATCGCCTCGACGATCACGGCGATGCCCATCTCCAGCGTCAGCAGGACGACGATGGTCGGTAGCACGTTCGGCAGGATCTCTCGCACCATCGTCCCCAGCCGCCCCCGCCCCGCAACACGCGCCGAGGCGACATAGTCCATCGCACCCTGCGCCATCGCCTCGGCACGGACGACGCGGGCAAAGCGCGTCCAGTCGATCACGACGATGGCGATGATGATCGAAATCAGCCCCGGCCCAAGGACCGCGATGAGAAGGATCGAGAACAAGACAGGCGGAAAAGCCATCCAGATGTCGATCAGTCGGCTGATCACCATGTCCACCCAGCCGCGCAGGAACCCGGCCAGCAGCCCCAGCGTCGCCCCGATCACACAGGTGATCGCGCCCGCGACCAACGCCACAGTCAGAGCCACCCGCGCGCCGTGGATGATGCGGGACAGCACGTCCCGGCCAAGGCTGTCGGTCCCCAGCCAATAGCCCGGCTCGGCCCCCTGCACCCAGAAAGGCGGCAAGCGACCCAGGAACAGGTCCTGCGCCAGCGGGTCCTTCGGCGAGATCCAAGGGGCAAGGAGGGCCACGATGCACAGAAGCGTCAGCCACCCGGCGGACAGCCAAAGCCGCAGCCCCGCCCGGCGGCGGACCAGTGACCGGCCGTCCAGGACCTTTGCTTCAGCCATGACGCAGCCTCGGGTTCAGGACGGTGTAAAGCAGGTCCACGATCAGGTTCACCCCGGTGAAGATCACCGCGAACAGGATCACGATGCCTTGGATCAGCGGCAGGTCGCGGTTGATCACCGCATCGATGGCCATGTTGCCAAGGCCCTCGTAAGAAAACAGCCGCTCGATGATCACCGTCCCGCCGATCAGGAAGGTGAACTGCACCCCCACCAGCGTCAGCGTCGGCAGGGCGGCGTTGCGCAGCGCCTCGCGCAGGATCACCCGCGTCTCGCCATAGCCCTTGGTGCGGGCGAGCGTCACGTAATCCAGGTTCACCGTCTCTTTCAGGCTCTGCTTCAGAAGCTGCCCGATGATCGCCGCAAGCGGGATCGCCAAAGCGAGCGCCGGCATGAACATATGCGCGACGATGTCGGCCCAGAGGTCAAAGCGCAGGCGGATCAGGCTTTCGAAAAGGTAGAAATTCGTGGTGAACGGCAGCTCCAGGCTGGGTGTCACCCGGCCCGAGATGTGGAAGACCGGCATCAGCACCCCGAACAGCAGGATCAGCACCAGCCCCCACAGGAAATCCGGCACCGAGAGGGCCATGCCGTTCGCCACGTCAATCGCGCCCTCGGTCCGGCCACCGCGAAACCGCGTCCCGGTCAGCGCCGCCGCCCCGCCCAGGATCATCGCCATGATTAGCGCCATGATCGACAGCTCCAGCGTCGCGGGCAGGCGGCCAAGGACTAGGTCCAGTACCGGCTGGCGCGTGGTGATCGAGGTGCCGAAGTCGCCCTGTATGACTCCCGCGACCCAGATGCCGAACTGCGTCAGCAAGGGCTTGTCGAGGCCGTACAGCGCCGAAAGCCGGGCGATGTCGTCCTCGGTCGCGCCGGGGGGCAGCATCATGGCGATGGGGTTGCCTGGGACGACCCGGATCACGAAGAACACGATCACGGCGACACCGGCCAGGGTAATGGCGGTGGTGGCAAGCCGCGTAAAAAGAAGTCTCAGTACCTGCACGGTGAATGGCCCCGTCCGGGCCCCCTTTCATCTTTGCGGAAATATCCCGCGGGGGTAGCATATTGGTTTCGCCATAGGTTCGAGAAACCAATGTGCTGGGGGGCGCGAAGCCCCCCGGGGGTTGGGCCTTACGCGCGCTTCATCAGATGCGGCAACAGTGCCCCGCTTGCATGCGGCGTCACGACCACGCCGGGGGCGTGCAGGATCGGCTGGACATACTGCAGCAGCGGGATCACCAGCGCATTCTCGGCGATGTACTTGTCCACCGCCTTCCAGCCCTCGATCCGCTTGGCCTCGTCCGCCTCGCCCCACAGCGGGCCGATCATGTTGATCAGGTCCTCACCATCCCAGACCGAGTGCGGGCTGGGGCCAAACATCGCGAAGCCGGTCGAGGTCGTCGGGTCGCCCACCGAGTTGCCCCAGTTGTAGAACGCCGCAGGGGCCAGTTGGTCGGCCGCGCGCAGTTCATAGTGCTTGGCGATCTCGTAGACCTCGATCTCGGCCTCGATCCCGACCTTGCGCCACAGGCCGACAATGGCCTGGATCATCTCATAGTCCTTGGGCTTGAAGCCCTTGGTGGTCTGGATCTTGAACTTGACCGGGTTTTCCGGGCTGTAGCCCGAGGCCGCCAGCAGCTCGATAGCCTTCGCCTCGTCGTAGGGCACGGTGATCGAGGCGTCATAGGCGCTGTATTCCGGCGTCTGCAGCGTGTCGATCTTGACGCCATAGCCCGACAGCAAGCGGTTGATGATCGCCTGCTTGTCGATGGCATGGGCGGCGGCCTTGCGGACGTTGGGGTCGGTCATCACCTCGATGTCGTTCAGGAAGATCATCCCGATGTCGCTGATCGGCGCGGCGACCCCCGTCAGCGGGCCACCCTTCAGACGGTCGTATTCCTCATACGGCATCTCCAGCGTGACGTGGGAGTTCCCGGATTCCACCTCGGCCACCCGGGCGGCGGCGTCGGGGACGAACTTGATCGTCACGGTGTCGAAGTCGGGTTTGCCGCCCCAGTAGTTGGCGTTGGCCTTCAGCCGCACGAAGGCGTTGCGCTCGAACTTCTCGACCATGTAGGGGCCGGTGCCGATGGGCGCGGCCTCGAAGCCCTCGGCCCCGACCTTCTCGAAATAGGCCTTGGGCAAGACGTAGCCGGTCAGGAAGTACATCCACTTGAAGATCGTCGGGTCGAACTGCTTGACGTCGGCGGTGACGGTGTTGCCGTCCACCGCGAAGTTCGCCAGCGTCCCCCAGACGAAGTTGATCGGGTTGCCCGTCGCCGGGTCGGCGGCACGGGCCAGCGACCAGGCCACGTCCTCGGCGGTGAAGGGGCTGCCGTCGTGCCAGGTCACGCCCTCGCGCACCTTCATGACGACCTTGGTCCGGTCCTCGTTCCAGCCCCATTCGGTCAGAAGGCCGGGTGCGGGCGACAGGTCCGGTTGCTGCAGGATGTACTGGTCGAAGACCGACTGATACAGCCCCTGGATCGTCGGGTTCACCGCGCTGGGGCCGACGGTCGGGTCCCACGAGGGCAGGTTGACGTTGTAGGCGATGACCAGCTCTTCGATCCCTTGGGCAAAGCTGGGCAGGCCGACGGTTCCCGCCGCGAAGGTTGCGGCAGAGAGCTTCAGAAGGCTCCGGCGGTTGAGGTTCATGGTCAGTTTCCCTGTTGGTGGTTCTTGGTTGGTGGTCTTCAGTTTCCGGCAAGCTTTCTGGCCAGAAGGTATCCGGGTCCCGCCCCCGTGCCTGCGCCGGGCCAGACGGCCGCGCCGGTCAGATGCAGGTTGGTGACGGGCGTGCTGCCGTCGGCATGGCCCCGCGCGGGGCGGAACAGGAAATGCTGCGACAGATGGTGACTGCCGCAGACCTGGTCGCCGCCGACAAGGTTGGGGTTGTCCGCCTCCAGCTCGACCGGGGTCACGATGCGGCGGCCCAGGATCTTCGCCCGCGTGCCGGGGGCATGGGCCTCCAGGATGGACAGCGCGCGGTCGGCGAAGGCATCGGCGGCCTGGGTCCAGTCCGTGGCCGCAATCTCGCCCTTGGAGTCGCCCGCAATGGTGCCGGGGGCCATTCGGACCTGCACCCACAGGGTGTGCTTCCCTTCGGGTGCGCGGCTGGCATCGAACACTGTCGGTTGCCCCACCACCAGAATCGGCTCGTCCGGCAAAAGACCCGCCTGCGCCTGGGCATAGGTGCGCGCCATCTGGTCCAGGCTGGGTGCCAGGTGCACATAGGCATAGCGCTGCAACGCCGCGCCCGCGCGCCAGTCGGGCAAGCCGTCCAGCGCCAGATGGATCATCATCGTCCCCGGCGCATGGCGGAAGCCGTCCATCGAACGGTCGAAGGTCGGCGTGGTGTCCCCCACCAGTTTGCGCAATCCCTTCGGCGAGGTCCCGGCGATCACCGCACGGCCGGCCTTGACGATGCGTCCGTCGGCCAGCTCGACGCCGGTGGCCCGCCCACCCTCACGCAGGATGCGGTCAACCGGCGCCCCAGTCTGGACCACACCGCCGCGCGCGGTGATCGCCGCGACAAGCGCCTTGACCACCGTATCCGCGCCACCCTTTCCGATCACCATCCCGAAGGCCTGGCCCGCCATCCCCTCCAGGTAGGGAAACATCGCGCCCCCGGCGACATCTGGGGCGAAGTCCAGGTGCATCCCCCAGGCCCCCAGCAGCGCGCGGATGTGCGGGTGCTGGAACGTCTCCTCCAACCATGCCCGGGGCGAAGAGATCAGAAACCGCCCCATGTCCAGCGTTCCTGCCATCCCCTTGGCGCGCAACGTTTTGAACATGAAATATGCAAGCGCACGGAGTTTCATCTCGGACCCGAGAAGGCCGAAAAGGTGCGGGGCCTCCGCCCCGAATCGGCTGGTCAGATCCGTCCAGGTCCCTGCGTCCTTCGGCGACAGCGCCCGGAACGCGGTTAGCGTCTCGTCGCCCACGGTTGAGACACCCGCCCAGCTTCCATCCGGAAAGGACGAGGAAAACGGGCGATCCACCGGCACGAACTCGCAGCCATGCCGACCCAGTTCCGCGCCATAAGCCTTGAAAAAAGGGCTTCCGGCGAAAAGAGATAGGTTCATCGCCGCCCAGTCGTGGCGGAAACCGGGCAACGTGTAGTCCCCCGTCTTCACCGCCCCGCCTGCCGTCGCGGCCTGCTCGAACACGCCAACCTTCCAGCCCTTCGCGGCCAGATGCAGCGCGGCGGCCAACGTGTTGTGGCCCGCCCCGATCAGGACTGCATCGAAGGTCTCGGCCATGCTTCCCCCGCCCGACTGACGCAGGGATATTTGCAAATGCATTTAAATCTGTCTAGCATGATTCCAAGACGACCGGGACAGCACCCGGCATGGGCTTGCCGGACGGGTCCGGCCAACAGGGAGAGTGTGATGACTTCAGCAAACGTGCTGCAATCCTTGGCGGGGATGCTCGCCTCGGGCGGGATTACGGTAGTGGACTGCTCGGGCGTGCTTGGCCCGGAAACGCCGCTTCTGAAGCTGCCGCCGGATTTCGCCAAGGACACCCCGCCGATCAAGATCCACCGGATCAGCGAGTACGACAAGGACGGTCCGTTCTGGGCCTGGAACTGGCTGGAGCTTGGCGAACACTCGGGCACCCACTTCGACGCGCCGCACCACTGGATCACCGGCAAGGACTATGCCGACGGTTACACCGACACGCTGGACGTGCAGCGCCTGGTGGCCCCGGTGAACGTGCTGGACTTCAGCGCCGAATGTGGCGCCAACCCCGACTTCCTTCTGACCATCGACCACGTGAAGGCGTGGGAGGCCAAGCACGGCGCCATCGGCAAGGGCGAGTGGGTCGTGCTGCGGTCCGACTGGGACAAGCGCGCGCATGATGAAAACCTGTTCCTGAACGCGAACGAGACCGGGCCGCATACGCCGGGACCGACCGCCGAAGTGATCGACTACCTGATCAGCAAGGGCATCGTCGGTTGGGGCAGCCAGTGCATCGGCACCGATGCGGGCCAGGCGGGCGGCATGACCCCGCCGTTCCCAGCGCACAACCTTCTGCACAAGAACAACTGCTTCGGTCTGGCTTCGCTTGCCAATCTCGACAAGCTGCCCGCCAAGGGCGCGATCCTGATTGCCGCGCCGCTGAAGATCAAGCAGGGCACCGGCTCGCCCATCCGGGCGCTGGCGCTGGTGCCGAAGTCGTAAGATGCGGCCCGATCACGTCATCATCGGCAGCGGGATCAACGCGCTGGTCGCCGGGGCGATGCTTGCCCTGAAAGGCGACCGCGTGCTGCTATTGGAACGCGAGGCCGTCCCCGGCGGCTGCCTTCGCACCGAGGAGATCACGCTTCCCGGTTTCAAGCATGACGTGATGGCCGCGACCTGGGTCCTGTTCATGACCTCACCGGCGGGGGCCGCGCTTGGCCCCCACCTCGCGCGGCACGGCTTTGACTACTGCCATACGCCGCACCCGACCGCCGTGTTGCGGCCCGACGGGCAGGCGCTGGTGCTGACCACCGAACGCGCGAAGAACGTCGCCGCGTTCAACGCCCTGGCGGCAGGCGACGGTGATGCCCATGCCCGCGACGTCGGCGGTATCGAAGCCGACGCGCCGTTCCTCTTCGCGCTTCTCGGCGGCGCGCTCTGGTCCTGGCCCACGGCGAAGCTCCTCTGGGGTCAGGTCCGCAAGCGCGGCCTTCGTGGCCTTGCCGCGTGGTTCGGCCGCGCCCTCGTCCCTGCGCGGGGCTGGCTGGAAACGACCTACAGCTCTCCCACCGTCCAGGCACTGTACGCGCCTTGGGTCCTGCACTGCGGCCTGACGCCCGAGTCGACTTACTCCGGCCAGATGGGCAAGGTCATAGCCTTTGCCTTGGAGGCTGCGGGCGCGCCCATCGTCAAGGGTGGCTCCGGTGCCGCCGTCGCCGCCTTCAAGGCCCTGATCGAGGAGAAGGGCGGCGAAATCCGCTGCAACGCCGACGTTGACCGCATCCTGGTGAAGGACGGCAAGGTCCGCGGCGTGGTACTTGCGAGCGGCGAGGAAATCCCCTGCCCGTCCGTCCTCGCCTCCGTCGCGCCCGGCCAGTTGCAGGACCGTCTGCTGCGCGACGTGAACCTGCCCGAGGACAAGGCCGCCGCGAAAACCTTCCGGCATGGACGCGGCAACTTCCAGCTGCACTATGCGCTCGACCGGCACCCCGAATGGCTGTCCCCCGGCCTCGACGACGTGGCACTGATCCACCTTGCCGACGGGATCGACTCCGTCTCGAAGGCCTCGAACGAGGCCGAACGCGGGATGCTCCCCGCCACGCCGACGATCTGCGTCGGCCAGCCGCACCGCCTCGACCCCTCACGCTGCCCAGAGGGCAAGGCGATCCTCTGGCTCCAGATCCCAGACGCGCCCCGCGCGGTGAAAGGCGACGCCGCAGGCGAATTCTCCACCGATGGCACCTGGTCCGACACCACCCGCGAAGCGTTCGCCGACCGCATCGAAGCGATCCTGAAACGCCACATCAAGGACTTCGACGCCATCAAGCTTTCCCGCCGCGCCTATTCCCCTGCGGATCTCGAACGGATGAACATCAACCTCGTCGGTGGCGACCCATACGGCGGGCTTTGCACCATCGACCAGTTCTTCATCTTCCGCCCCTACGCCCATTCGACCAACGGCACCAACCTTGTGCGCGGCTTTACCCACATCGGCGCATCAACCCACCCCGGCCCCGGCCTGGGCGGCGGTTCGGGCTTTCTCGCGGCGAAAAGGCTTGGCGCATGACAGACCAGTCGCCCCCGGAAAAGCCGCCCGAGACCCTGCCGCAGCTGGGCGAGATCGGCCTGACCAACTACGCGCCCTACCTGATGAACCGCATCATGGGCCGCTACAACGCCTCGCTTCGGGACGAGATGGCAGAGCTTGGCCTGACCACCCCGAAGATGCGCGCGCTGGCGGTCCTGTCGGTGATCGAAGGCCCGCTGATCCGCGAACTCGCAGTCTATTCCGTCGTCGAACAATCCACCCTCTCGCGCGCCTTGGACCAGCTTGCCGCCGAAGGGCTGATCCGCCGCGAATCCGACGCCGCTGACAGCCGCGCCACCCGGATTTTCATCACCGAGGCCGGGCGCGCCCGCTTCCAGACCCTCTGGCCCCGCATGGCCGAGGCGCACGACCGCATGTTCCGCGGCGTCCCCGCCGACGAGCGCCGCGCCTTTGTCGGGACGCTACAGAAGATGCTGACCAACATCCGCAAGCACGAGATCTGAGATGGCCGAACGTTCCTTCAAGGCCGAAGTCGAGCACCTGCGCAAAGGCGAAGGCGACACCTTCACCGGCGAGGGCATCCTCGCCATCACCAAAGCTCTGCTGGAAAACGGCGTCGGTTATGTCGGCGGCTACCAGGGCGCGCCGATTTCCCACCTGATGGACGTGCTGGCTGACGCCGAGGACCTGATGGCCGAGCTTGGCATCCGGTTCGAGGCCAACGCGAACGAGGCCGCGGCCGCGGCGATGCTGGCGGCTTCAGTCCATTACCCGATCCGGGGGGCAGTTACCTTCAAAGGCTCCGTAGGCGTCAACGTCGCGTCGGACGCGCTGGCGAACCTTGCGTCTTCGGGGGTGAACGGCGGTGCCCTGATCATTGTGGGCGAGGACTACGGCGAAGGTTCCAGCATCATGCAGGAACGCAGCCACGCCTTCGCGATGAAGTCGCAGTTCTGGCTTTTGGACCCGCGCCCGAACCTGCCCTGCATCACCAAGGCCGTGCAGGACGGCTTTGAACTTTCCGAGGCCTCGAACACCCCCGTCATGCTGATGGTCCGCATCCGGTCCTGCCATGTCACCGGCAGCTTCCAGACCCGCGACAACCAGCGCCCCAAACTTTCGGTCAAGGACGCCCTGTCGAACCCGCAGTCCGACTTCGCCCGCGTCGTCCTGCCGCCGATGTCCTTTGCCCACGAGCAGGACAAGATCAAGAACCGCTGGCCCAACGCCGAGAAATTCATCCGCGACCGGCAGCTGAACGAGGTCTTCGGGCCGAAGACCGCCCCCGTCGGCATTGTCCTGCAAGGCGGAATGTACAACGGCGTCATCCGCGCCTTGCAGCGGCTGGGGCTGGCGGACATCTGGGGCAACACCGAGGTTCCCCTCTACGTCCTGAACGTCACCTACCCGCTCCTCTCCTCCGAGTTCCTCGACTTCTGCGAGGGCAAAGACCAGGTCCTGGTGATCGAGGAAGGCCAGCCCGAGTTCATCGAACAGCAGCTTTCCACCTTCCTCTACCGAGCCGGATCGCAGGTCAAACTGCGCGGCAAGGGCATCCTGCCGATGGCCGGGGAATACACCGGGCAGGTCATGCTGGACGGGATCACCGCCTTCCTCAAGGAAGCCGCACCGCAGATGCTCCCCGCCCTCGTCCGCGCGCCGAACGAGGACAAGCCGCAGATCCCGGACCTGACCAAGACCGTCCCGATCCGCCCCCCCGGCTTTTGCACCGGCTGCCCCGAACGTCCGATCTTCGCCGCGATGAAGCTGGTGCAGAAGGAAACCGGCAAGCTCCAGATTTCCGCCGACATCGGCTGCCACCTCTTCGGCTCGCTCCCCCCGTTCGAGATCGGGGGTGCCACGATGGGCTACGGCCTTGGCCCCGCCGCCAACGCGGCCTTCGACGGGGGCGGGGAACGCCGCCCGGTCTCGATCATCGGCGACGGCGGGTTCTGGCATAACGGCCTGTCCTCCAGCTTCACCAACATGGCCTTCAACAAGTCCGACGGCGTGGCGGTGATCGTCGACAACTATTACTCCGCCGCGACGGGGGGGCAGGACATCATGTCCTCCCGCGCCGACAACCCGACCAAGGCGACGAAGCACCCGATCACCAAGGCGCTGAAGGGCATCGGCATCGACTGGGTGCGGCAGGTCGACCGGACCTACGATGTCGGCCACATGCGCGACGTGTTGCGTGAGGCGCTGACCACCGACGCCCCCGGCCCCAAGGTCATCGTCGCCTCGTCCGAATGCATGCTGAACAAGCAGCGCCGGGAAAAGCCCCTGGCCGCAAAGGCCATCAAGGAAGGCCGCCGGGTCGAGGCCCCCCGCTTCGGCGTCGACGAAGACGTCTGCACCGGCGACCACGCCTGCATCCGCCTGTCCGGCTGCCCCTCCCTGTCGCTTAAGAAACTCGACGACCCCCTGCGCGACGACCCCGTGGCCTCGATCGACCAATCCTGCGTAGGTTGCGGCAACTGCGGCGAGGTGGCGGACGCCGCCGTCCTTTGCCCGTCCTTCTACCGCGCCGACGTGGTCCACAACCCATCGAAATGGGAGGTCCGCATGGCCGCCTTCCGCTCCAAGGTGATCGGCTGGCTCCAATCCCGCCGCGCCGCGCGCCGTCTCAGCTTCGAAGGCCCCGCATGACCCTGCACGAAACCATCGGCTCGGAACTCGGGGCCAAACAGGCTGACCCGCGCCTGTCCGGCATCATCAAACTCGCGATCCTCGCCGTCGGCGGCCAGGGTGGCGGCGTCCTCACCGGCTGGATCGAGGACGTCGCCCGCTCGCAAGGCTATGCCGCACAGGCGACCAGCGTCGCAGGCGTCTCGCAGCGCACCGGGGCCACGGTCTACTACGTCGAGATGGCCCCGCAGAACCCGGGCGAGCCGGTCCCGGTCTTCTCGCTCATGCCCGCGCCCGGCGACGTGGACATCATGATCACCGCCGAGATGATGGAGGCCGGCCGCTCCATCATCCGCGGCTTCGTCACGCCGGACCGGACCACGCTCATCACCTCGACCCACCGCGCGCTGGCGGTGTCGGAAAAGATGGTCCCCGGCGACGGCATTGCCTCGTCCGACGAAGTGATGGCCGCCGCCGAAATTGCCGCCCGCCGCGTCATCGCCGCCGACTTCGACGCGCTGGCGATCCGGAACGGCTCCGTCATCTCCGCCTCCCTCTTCGGCGCACTCGCCGGGGCAGCCGTCCTCCCCTTCCCGCGTGAAGCCTTCGAGGCCGCGATCAAGGCAGGCGGCAAGGGAACCGAAGCCTCGCTGAAGGCCTTCGCCGCCGCCTTCGACGTGGCCGCCAACCCCGCGCCCGAAGCCGCTCCAGCGGCGCAGGCGAAGCTTGAACCAAAGGTTCAAGGCCCCGCCCGACTGATGGCCGAATGGGACCGCCTCACCGCCCGCGTCGCCGCCCTCCCGGTCACGGTCTCGGAACTTGCGCTCCCCGGCCTTCGCAAGGTCGTGGACTTCCAAGACCTGCGCTACGGTTCCGAGTACCTCGACCGACTGTCCAACGTCATGGCAAAGGACGACGCCGCCCACGGCTGGGTCCTGTCGCGTGAGGCCGCGAAATACATCGCCAATGCGATGGCCTATGACGACATCATCCGCGTCGCCGACCTCAAGACCCGCGCCCGCCGCTTTGACCGCATCCGCACGGAAATGCGGGTGAAAGACGCCAACGTCCTGCAACTGACCGAATTCTTCCACCCCCGCGCGCAAGAGATCGTCGGCATGTTCCCCGCCCGCCTCGGCGCGAAGGTGGAGGCCGACCCGAAATGGATGGCCCGCCTGACCCGCTGGTTCGACAAAGGCCGCCGGTTGCGCACTGACAGCCTGCCCGCCTTCCTCACCCTCCATATCCTCAGCGGGATGAAAGGCTGGCGCCGCCGCACCCTGCGCCACGCGCAGGAACAGGCGCACCTCACCCACTGGCTGGACACCGCGCTTGCGGAAATCCCCCGCAACTACGCCCTGGCGGTCGAGCTGATCCGCTGCCGCCGCCTGATCAAGGGCTACTCCGACACCCATGTCCGCGGCTATGCGAAATTCGACCGCGTGCTTGCCGCCACCGCCCGGATTGCCACCCGCGACGACGCCGCCGACTGGTGCCGCCGCCTGCGCGACGCCGCCCTGCAGGACGAAGAGGGGAAGGCGTTGGACGGTGCGATCCGGACCATCGACAGCTTCACCTGAAGAAAAGGGGGCCGCAAAGCCCCCTTCATCCTCCGATGATCAGACGCCTTACTCCGCCAGCGCCCGATATCCGCCGTTCCAGTAGACCAGCGCCCCGGCCCCGGGAGTAACCCGGACCGCCCGCACCCGGCCGATCAGAATCGTATGCGTTGCCCGGTCGATCATCTCTTCCACCGTGCAGTCAAACGCCGCCGGGGCCCCCGCCAGCAGCCGCGCGCCGGTGACCGCGGTCTCCCACGCGGCCCCCTCATACCGCGCCGCACCCTTCACTCCGCCGAAGCCCGAGAACCGCTCGGCCACCGCCTGATGCGCGGCCCCGAGCGACGACCATCCGAACCGGCCGTACTTCACCAGCAACGGATGCGCCGAGGCGGTGCGGTTCACGCAGGCCAGCAGCAAGGGCGGCTCCGCCGACAGCGAGATGGCCGAAGTCACGACCAGGCCCGAGGCTTCGTCGCCGTCGCCCACGGTCAGGATGCTGCAATTGCCCACGAAGGCCCGCATCGCATCGCGGAACTCTTTCCCGGTCGGTTCTTCGGCCATCGTCTTCCCTTACCTGATCCCGGCCGCAGCCAGCTTCGGCAGCACCGTATCGCGGAAGTACGGGAATTCCTCGACATAGTCGACGAAGGACAGCGTCGTGCCCGCAAAGCCCGTCGCGTGCAACTTCAGGATGCCTTCTGCAACCTGGTCCGGCTTGCCGATCAGCGGAAAACCCCCGTGGCCCAGCGCGAAGAGGTGCTTGATCTGCGCCAGAAGGTCATGCGGGAAACTGTGCGCATGGGCGAACTGCAGGCGGACGAGGTTGTCCACGGCATCGGTGTCCGCGTTCTGCACCGCCGTGTAATCCGCATAGGCCTTCGCCTCCGCCTCGGTCGGGCGGCAGATCACGTGACTGAAGGTGAGCACGTTCACGTCCCGCCCCTTGGCCCTGGCCTGCGCCTTCAGCTCGGCGATCTCCACCTTCGACCGCTCCAGATCGATGGCTGGGGTGAACAGGAAGTTGGCGTTGTCCGTCGCGAACTCGCGGCCTTGGGGCGAGCCCGCCGCGTTGATGATCGGCACCGTCCCGCGCAGGGGCTTCGGGTCGCCCTTCACCCGCTTGGCTTTGAAGTACTTGCCATCCCAGTCGAAATGTTCATCCGAGGTCCACAGCTTCTGGATCAGGTCGTACCATTCCTGCGCATAGGCATAGCGCGTCTCGTGGTCGTCCGGCAGCGTCAGGCCCAGCGCCTCGTATTCCGGCTTGTTCCAGCCCGCCACGATGTTCAGCCCCGCGCGGCCGTGGCTGATGTGGTCGATGGTCGCCATCTGCTTGGCCACCACCACGGGATGGTTGGCCGCCGTGTGGATCGTGGCGAAGACCGCGATGTTCTTCGTTGCGGCCAGCAGGCCGGCGGCCCAGGTCATCGTCTCCAGCACGCCGCCGTGGAAATCCGTCTCGCCGCCGTAGCCGATCCAGCGCGCAATCGGCAGCATGAAGTCGATCCCGGCCTCGTCCAGCATCTTGGCGAGTTTCAGGTTGTTGTCCCAGCTGTTGACCCAGCGCTCCGGCGCCTTGGTGGGGGTCATCCCCGAAGAGCAGTTGGTGGAAAAAGTGCCCAGGCGAAAGCGATCGCCCGAGAGCATCGGGTGTTGCGGCATCTTGGTCTTCCCTGTTGCAGTTTTAGTGATATTTTATGTTTGAAAGTCTATCGTAAAATCCATTTGCGTCAACGGTTCCGTGCGGCCATGTTCAGCCAGGGAAGGGGACCGGACATGTCCAGGAAATCTGAAGGAAATCCGAAGGATGGGCCGCAAAGGGGCCTTGACTGGCATTGGCACCTCGCCGAAGGCCCGGTCGAGGTCGACACGACCGAACTGGAATTCGCACTGATGCGCACGTTCGAGGGATTCGGCCGCTGGCAGTCCGAATGCCTCGCCTCGGTCTGCGATCTGGCGGCGACGGGGCCGGAGAATGCGCTTTTGCACATCATCCGGATGAACGACCGTCCCAAGACGATCAAGGACCTCGCCCGGCTGACCAACCGCGATGACGTGCCGAACATCCAGTATTCCTTGCGCAAGCTGATCGGCGCGGGCCTTGTCTTGCGCAAGGGCGCAGGGCGGTCCGGCGTGACCTATGAGGTGACCGACGAAGGCCGCCGCGTCACCGACGACTATGGCGCAGTGCGGCGGCGGCTTCTGATCCAGGCGGTCACCAGCGTCCCCGGCTTCTCGGACCGGCTGGCGGATGCGACACGGACGCTGAACCTTCTCTCGGGCATCTACGAAGAAATCTCCCGCGTCGCCGCCACCCATCGGCGTGGCTAGGGCCGCCGGAAAAGCCGCTCAGGCAAGCGCGGTCCTGCCCACTGCGCCCTTTGGCCGGTCCAGACGCTTGTGCAACTCCTCCGCCACCCGGGCATAGCGCCCCGGCTTGACCGGCATCTGCCATTCGATGAACCGCTGCATCCCGCCGATCCCCAGCCCCATGTCGTCCAGCAGTTCGTCGATCTGGTGCATCGAGAACGGGATGATGTTCGTCCCCCGCGCATGCTTGCCCTCGGTCCGTGCCTCCATCCAGCGCAAGCGGGCGTCGGTCGCGGCGATCTGGTCGCGCTCGGGCGGCAGCGCCAGCGCCTTACCCAGCAGCGCCGCGATCCACAACGCGCCCATTTCCGCCGACAGGGGCGAGAAGAAGGAAGAGTTGTAGCCGTTGAACGCAAGGTTCTTCACGCCCGTCGGCAGGATACAGCGGTAAAGCCGGAAGTTGCCCCGGTCGTCCATGATCCGCGCCTGCAGGTCCGCGTCCAGGAACGGCACCTCCTGCCGCCAGCCCGTGCCGCAGATCACGATGTCGGCCGGGATCTTCTCGCCGGTCTTCAGCAGCGCAAAGCGCCGCCCGCCTTCGACGATCAGCTGGTCGATGGCCGTATCCCGCTTGATCGCGATCCGCCCCTTGCCGACCAGATCGAAGAAGCCGTCGGTCACCAGACTGACGGTCGACCGCGCGATCCTCTCGAACGACCCCCGCGGCAGGGCACCCAGCTTCTTCAGCTTCAGCTGCTTGGTGATGACCGACTGCACCGACCCCAGCATCGAATTGCGCACCGGCTTGCCCGCGCCGTGCAGAAACTTCTCGACCCCCTGCAGCCGGATATAGGGGAACAGCCCCTCGCCCATCCGGGTCAGGAACAGGTACTTGTAGTTCAGGACCCCGGCGAGCTTCTTCGGCATCTTCCAGATCAGCTCGCGCGCCACGACAGTCATGCTGGCCGCCGCATCGACCAGCCCCACGGCCACATCGCAGGACGACTTGCCGTAGCCGATCACCACGACATGCCTGCCCCTTGCCTGCTCGAGGCCCAGGAACTCGGACGAATGGCAGATCGTGCCGCCCGCCGCCTTGAACTCTGCCGCGCCGGGGAAGTCGGGGACAGCGGGGGCCGAGAAGATGCCGTTGCAGATCGTCAGGAAATCGAATGTCTCCGACTGCTCCAGCTGACCCTTCGGCTGGAAGGTCACCGTCCAGCGCCCGTCCGACCCTTGCGCGGCGTGAGTGACAGGGGTGGACAGCCGGATCAGCGGCTTCAGCCGGAACTGGTCGGCATAATCGTTGAGATACTCTTGCACCTGCTGGCCGCTGGGCCATTCCGGATAGTGCTTCGGCATCGGAAGGTCCGAGAGGCAATAGGTGTCCTTGCTGTTCTGCGTGCTGACGCCGGGGTAAAGCCGCGTCGTGCTCCAGACCCCGCCGACGTCATGGACCTTCTCGAAGACGGTCACGTCATGGCCAAAGTCGCGCAGATGGCGGGCGGTGGTCAGGCCGGCGAAACCAGCCCCGATGATGGCGATCTTCATGGGGTCTCTCCGGGTTCAGGACATCAGCAGGGGAATGGCAGGCTCGGCCCGTTCCGGCCCCATCGCGGTATAGCCGCCGTCGACGCGGATATCGGTGCCGGTGATGAAGCTGGCCTCGTCCGAACACAGGAACAGCACCGCCGAAGCGACCTCTTCCGGGTTCGCCACACGGCCCAGCAGATGGAAGGGTGCCGCCACGCTGTCGGTCTTGGCGCGATTGCCGTGGGTCAGCTGGTCCATGATGTTCGACCAGGTCCAGCCGGGGCTGACCGCGTTCACCCTGATGCCCTTCGGTGCCAGGTCCATCGCCTGATTGCGCGTCAGTTGCAGGATCGCGGCCTTCGACACCGGGTAAAGCCAGCGCCCCGTCTGCGCCACCCGCGACGAGATTGACCCGAAATTGACGATGGCCCCACGGTTCTTCGCCAGCTCCTCCTCCGCCGCCTGCATCAGCATGACCGAGCCCACGACGTTCACATCCAGGCTCTCCAGCCACTCGACGCGCGTCGAGGCCGCGCCGTTGTCCAGATAGGAGCAGGCCACGTTGACCAGGAAATCGATCCGTCCGAAGCGGTCCTTCGTCGCCTGCACCAGCGCCGCGATCTGGGCATCGTCGCGCAGGTCGCAGGGCTGGAAACCCACCCCTTCCGCGAATCCCCCGCCCTCGGCGATGTCGGCCACCATGACCTTGGTGCCCGCTGCCACGAAGGCATCGACCACCGCCCGCCCAATCTTGGTGCAGCCGCCCGGCACGATGGCCACCTTTCCCTCCAACCCGCGCATCCTCTTCCTCCCGGCTATTCTTTGAATTTGAAGGAATTCTGAACGACCCGCCGAAGGGGTCTATCCGCCCGGCGCGCGGATTATCCGGAAAACGAAAAAATCGACGCCCGCCCGCGCCGGATTGCCGCAGGGCGTGTTAGCCTTGTCGCGGAAAGGCTAGGGCCGAATGACCAGACCGCTGCTGCGCAACCACACGCTCTTTCACTCGCGCGACCTTGACGAGGCGCGGGAACGGGTCGCTGCCGTCTTCTGCCCGCACCGGCTGGAGACTTTGGGCGCCCGCAACCTGTTTGACGCCTGCCACCACC
The DNA here is from genome assembly GCA_027484915.1 of Paracoccaceae bacterium. GTDB lineage: Bacteria > Pseudomonadota > Alphaproteobacteria > Rhodobacterales > Rhodobacteraceae > Tabrizicola. The sequence continues at coordinate 42,412 of JAIXSA010000051.1, forward strand.
ACCTGCCGGGCGAACGACTGTCGCTGAACTACATAGAATACGGCGCAAAGACCCTGATCGCGCCGGGCGAGCTGGGGAACTTCTACCTGTTGCAGATCCCGCTCGACGGCGGGGCCGAGATCACCAATGGCCGCCAGACCTACCTCTCCACTCCCGACCGCGCTGCGATCCTGAACCCGCATCTGCCCACCCGCATGACGTGGGAGGAGGGGACTCGCCAGGTCCTGGTGCAGATTTCCCGCCGCGCGATGCAGGACCATCTGGCCGCCCAGCTTGGTGGCCCGTCAGACCGCCCGCTGACCTTCGACGGACCGCTGGACATCTCCACCGGCCCCGGCGCGGCGCTGCGTCGGCTGGTCATGTGGCTGGTGGCCGAGACCGATGCCGGCCAGCCCCCGATCGGCCCCAGCCTGATGGCGCGGCAGATCGAAAGCACGCTCCTCTCCGGCCTCTTGGAGGCGCAGCACGACCATCAGGCCCAGCTTGCCCGCAGCCGCGCCGCCCCGCGCCCCCGCCACCTGCGGCTCGCGGAAAGCTTCATCGAGGCGCACCTGGACCAACCGATCACCATCGAGGACATGGCCCAGGTCGCCGGCATCTCGCCCCGCGCGCTGCAGCTTGCCTTCCGCGAACACCGCGGCACCACGCCCCTTGGCTTCTGGCGCGAGGCGCGGCTCGCGCGCGTCCATGCCGACCTGCTGGCCGCCCCGCCCGGCACCCGCGTGACCGAGATCGCGCTCCGCTGGGGCTTCACCCATTTCGGCCGCTTCGCCGAACTTTACCGCGCCCGCTATGGCCTTTCGCCCCGCGACACGCTGAAAGCTGGCTAGAACACCAGCCCAGAGAACCGCGAGGGGTTCTGCGGCACGCCGGGCAGCACGCACAGCATCTCGTACAGGAAGTTCGCCGCGATCAGCGCGGTGTTGCCCGACGGGTCATAGGGCGGCGAAACCTCGACCAGGTCGCAGCCGACAAGGTTCAACCCCGCGCAGCCCCGGATGATCTCCAGCCCCTGCCATGTCGACAGGCCCCCCGGCTCCACCGTCCCGGTGCCGGGCGCAAAGGCCGAATCCAGGCTGTCGATGTCATAGGTCAGGTAGATCGGCGCATCACCGATCTTCTCCCGCACGATCTTCATCAAGGGCGTCAGCGACTTGTGCCAGCACTCTTCGGCCTGCACCACCGTCCAGCTCTTGTCGCGGCCCCAGTTGAAGTCGTCCGCCGCATAGCCCGTGGCGCGGAGGCCGATCTGGAACACCTTGTCGTTGATCAGGCAGCCATCCTCCCAGGCCCGGCGGAAGGGGCAGCCATGCGCGACTGTCTCGCCGAACATCGTGTCATTGATGTCGGCATGGGCATCGATATGGATCAGCGCGACCGGCCCGTGCCGCTCCTTGATCGCGCGCAGGATCGGCCAGGTCAGCGTGTGGTCCCCACCCAACGTCAGCGGGATCACCCCCTCGGCCAAGACCCCCCGGTAATGCGCGGTGATGATGTCCACGGTCTTCTTCAGATCAAACGTGTTGATCGGCACATCCCCCAGGTCCGCCACCTGCAGATGCTCGAACGGTGCCGCGCCTGTCGCCATGTTGTAGGGCCGGATCATCCGGGACTCATCCCGGATCTGCCGGGGTCCCAGCCGCGTGCCGGGGCGATTGCTGGTCCCGTGATCCATCGGGATGCCCAGAAACGCCACATCCAGCCCCTTCGCACTGGTCGCCGCAGGCAAACGCATCATCGTCGCCGGTCCGCCGAAACGCGGCATCTCATTGCCGCCGAGGGGTTGGTTGAAACGGGTCATTGGGCGCGCTCCTTCTGGACGGCGCCAACCTTGCGCAGAACCGCCGGAACGGCAAGGGACCCCTCCTCGTTCGCCTTCGGCTCCTCGTCGGCAGCGCGCCCCAGCGAGGAGTGACGAAGTCATCGACGAGCGGCGGTTCAGCGCGCCAGCACCCGGTCCAGCACCGCCCCGATTTCAGACCCTTCGGAGATCTGCGGCAGGCTTGGCGTCAGCTCGTCCGCCAGTTCCTTGCGCGTCACATCCTCGACCGCCACGTGAAACGCGTTGCGCGGGTCGGGCTCGGCTCTAAGAGCCTTGTCAAAGAACGACTCCCCGAACTCCGTCCACTCCGCCCCATCGCGGCAACCGAACGAGGTCCGGTCCCCGCGCGCCGCCGTGATGACCAGCCTGTCCGGCGCGGCAATGTCGTCGATGAAGGATCCCGAATGGCACGCCGAGACCACGATCACCGCCGGGCCGATCCCGCTGTCGTCCAACATCTGACGGAACTCCGGCGCGGTCAGGTCGGTCGTCCCGGCCTCGGCGAAGTCCAAGGAAAAGAGGTCCTCTTTCCCGTGCGAGGTCAGGAACAGGAAGGCCAGGTCCTCCGCCCCCTGCCGCTGGCCGATCTCCTTCAGCGCGCGGGCCAGGTTCGCCCGGTTCGCCATAGGATAGCGCATCGGATGGTCGTGGCTGTTCGCCAGCTTCAGCGTCCGCGCACCCGCGCCGTACTGCGCATCCAGAATGGCCGAGACATTCTCCACCTCGGTCAGGAACACCGACTGATCCTCGGTCCCGCCCAAAGCCAACGCAAAGACATCCGTCTGACCCGGCACCTGCGGTGCCAACGCCGTCACCTGCTCTCCCATCAGCCGATCCTGCGCGGCATACAGCGCCTCGACATCGACGGGCGTGTAATCTTCGGCCCAGGCCGCATCCGGGAAAACGTAAAGCTCGTCGACGCTGAACCAGCGCAACGCCACCTCCTTCGTCCCCAGGAACACCACCGCCATTACAAGCCCCGCCCGCAGCCACTGCCGCGGCGGCGCGCGTAGAAGCCAGACCAGAAGTGCGATCTGCACCAGATGCGACAGATTGCGGATCAGGCTGACCCCCGCCTCGGTCTCGTAAAGCTGCGGCGCCTCGCGGAACAGCGTCCAAAGCGCCAGGTTCAGCACCGCGACCAGCAGGAACAGCAGCGTCACCATCCGCGCCAGAAGGTCCATCCGCCTGACCAGCGCCAGCCCGATCACCAGCCCGGCGACCACCACCGCGCTTTGCGCCACGGCCACCTGCACGCCCCAAAGGGACAGCTCGCCCCCCGGCCCGAATGCCCCCACCTGCGCCGCATATTCCGCCAGCCACGACAATAAGATCGCCGCCAACGCCACCAGCGCGGGGCGGGCGGGGCTCTTGTGCTCAACCGTCAACGATTCTGTCGATTCCATGGGTTGAGTTCAAATCCAAGAAACAGGCAACACTGCGGCAATGCGGTGGAAAGCCCCTGGCAGCAAGACCTGCGAGCAATCTGCTGGCGCACCGATCCCGCCCAATACCGACCCCATGTCGTTTTCTGACGCCAAAGGTCGGGTGGACTTGCCCGCTTTCCCCCGCCTCTGGCAGATAGGGGCAAACCTATTGCGGGAGTCCCTTCCATGAAAACCCACGTCAAGGCCCTCGTCGTCGGCGGCGGCGCAGTCGGCACCGGGATCGCCTACCACCTGGCCAAGGCCGGATGGGACACCATGCTGGTCGAGCGGGACGAGCTGACCGCCGGCTCCACCTGGCACGCCGCGGGCCTGTTGCCCCTCTTCAACATGAGCTACGCGACGACCCACATCCACAAGTACTCGGTCGACTTCTACAAGGGGCTGGAGGCCGAGACGGGCCTCAATCCCGGCTTCTACGTCGTCGGAAACCTGCGCATGGCCCAACACCAGCAGCGCATGGACGAATACATGCTCTACTCCTCGGTCGCCGAAACCGCCGGGGTCTACCACGAGTTCCTGACGCCGAAAGAGATCAAGGACCGCTGGCCGCTCGTCCGGACCGAAGACCTGATCGGCGCGCTCTACCACCCGCAGGACGGCTACATCAATCCGGCCGACGTGACGCAGGCGATGGCCAAGGGCGCGCGGCAGCTGGGTGCGACCATCGAACGGAAAATCCAGGTCGACGGCTACCGCTGGACCGGGTCGGAATGGATCGTCTCCTGCACCCGGCTTGAAGAAAAAGGCGGCATGCTCGTCGCCACCGAAGACAAGTTCGACATAACCGCCGAACATGTCGTCACCGCCACCGGCAACCATGCCCAGCGCACCGCCAAGCTCCTCGGCATCAAGACCCCCGCCGTCGTCGTCGAACACCAGTACATCGTGACCGAGCCCGACCCGGCCCTCGTCGAATGGCGCAAGACCAACCCGCAGCACCCGGTCCTCCGTGACGCCGACGCCAAGTGGTACGTCCGCGAAGAACGCGGCGGCTGGATCCTTGGCCCCTACGAAAAAGGCGCCCCGGCCCGCTTCCAGTATGGCGTCCCCGACAGCTTCCGCGCCGACCTCTTCCCGCTCGACCTCGAACGGATCGAGCAGGAATACATGTCCTTCATCCACCGGATCCCGTCCTCGGAAACCGTGGGCCTCAAGGACGATTACAACGGCCCGATCTGCTACACCCCCGACGGCAACCCGCTGGTCGGCCCGGCCCCGGGCCTGCGCAACATGTGGCTGGCCGAGGGCTTTTCCTTCGGCATCACGGCGGCGGGCGGCACCGGCTACTACCTTGCCCAGCTGATGACCCAAGGAGAGGCCGAGATCGACATGGCCTCCCTCGATCCCAAGCGCTTCGGCGGCTGGATGACCACGGAATACGCCTCGCGCAAGAATGAGGAGTGCTATGACCACGTCTTCATCCTGCACCACCCCGATGAGGAGCGCGAAGCCTGCCGCCCCCTCCGCACCGCCCCCGCCTATGACCGGCAGAAGGAAATGGGCGCGCAGTTCGGCCAGGTGAACGGCTGGGAACGCCCGAACTACTACGGCCCGAAGGATGCCCCTGCCGACTTCGACCACAACTCCCGCAGCTTCCGGCGCGGCGACTGGTGGCAGTATGCCAAGGCCGAGGCCGAAGCTGTCCGCAACACCGTCGGCATCATCGACGCCAGCGCCTTCACCAAGCACCTGGTGCGCGGCCCCGGCGCCACCGCTTTCCTCGACCACTTCACCTGCAACAAGCTGCCGAACGTGGGCCGGATCAACCTGACATACGCGCTGACCGACCACGGCACGACGCGGACCGAATACACCATCGTCCGCCTGAAACAGGACGAATACTACCTGATCTCCGCTGGCGCCTGGACGGCCTACGACTACGACTTCCTGCAAAAATCCGCCGACGACTGGATGGCGGCGGGCAAAGGCCACATCGACATCCACGACGTGACCACCCAGTGGGGCGTCTATGCGCTGGCCGGCCCCAACGCCCGCGCCCTTCTGAAGGACATCGTCAAGGACGCCGACCCCGACACCGTCCTGTCGAACAAGCGCTTCCCCTGGCTGTCCTACCGCGACATCGAGCTTGGCATGTGCCCCGTCCGCGCCGTCCGCGTGGCCTATACCGGCGAGCTTGGCTGGGAACTCCACTACCCGATCGAATTCGGCCGCTACCTCTGGGACCTGATCTGGTCGGTGGGCGAGAAGCACGGCCTCAAAGGCGTCGGCGCCCGCGCGCAGAACTGGCTGCGGCAGGAGAAATCCTACCGCGCCTTCGGCAACGAGCTTGGCCGCGACGCGACCCCGCTGGAGGCCGCACTCGACCGCTTCGTCGACCTCACCAAGGACTTCCGCGGCAAGGAAAAGATGCTGGCAACCGGCATTCGGTCGAAATGTGTCACCCTCCTGATCGACGGGCCTTCGGACACCGACCCGTGGGGAAAAGAGGCGATCATCCATGACGGCATCAAGGTCGGTCGCCTGACCTCGGGCGGCTACTCGGTCGCCTTCGGCAAGCAGATCGGCATGGGCTATGTCCCCGCCGCGCTGGCGGAACCGGGCCAGAAGCTGAAGGTCAAGATCCAGCTCAAGGAATGGGACGCAGTCGTGACCGAAGACAGCCCCTTCGACCCGACGAACGCCCGCATCCGCATCGACGGGTAACCGATTTCTTCGAAGAAATCGTGTCGGAGCCTTCAAAGGCTCCGGCCCGAAATTTTCGAAGATTTCGGCGCCCTGAACTGCGGGCGGATTGCAGCCATGTCCGGCCCGCCCGCCTTGAAGCGTGACACGGACAACCCATCTTAATCCGATGGCCGCCAAACAAAGACGGGAACGCAGGTTCCAACGACAGTTCGACGCGCTGGGGCGCCTCGTCCCACCCCTGCGCGGCCCCATGTCCACGTTGAGGCAAGATAGCTGGTTTCCCATCCGCTTCCCGGTGGCGCTTCTTCTGATTGCAGGCGGCGTCTTTTCCTTCCTGCCGGTCCTCGGCATCTGGATGCTCCCGCTGGGCCTTCTCCTTCTGGCCGTGGACCTACCGATCCTGCGTGGTCCGATTTCCGCCGTTGTCATCCGGGCACGAAGAAAGGGCCGCTTGCTGGCACATCGCTGGAAGCGCAAACACTAGCCGCCGTCGTATCCCTGTTATGACCGCGTGCTAACAGCCTCACAGAGGTCAGGGCATGTCACGGCGCGAGCGGAGGTTTCACCGGCAGTTCCACGCGCTGGAACGCCTGGTCCCGCAATTGCGGGCCCCACTCACGCACCTACGCCGCGACCGCTGGTTTCCCCTCCGCTTTCCGCTGGCGCTGCTTCTGACCGTTGGCGGCCTGTTCTGGTTCCTGCCGATCCTGGGCCTATGGATGCTCCCGGCTGGGCTCCTCCTCCTCGCCATCGACCTGCCGCATCTGCGCGGGCCGATCTCGGCAGCGATCATCCTGGGACGCCGGACCAGCCAACGCTGGCTGCGACGCTGGCGCAGGCGTTAGTCCTCCTCGGTCAGTTCCTGCTCCAGGAACCGCTCGAAGGCGTCAAGGTCCAGGGGATCGACCTGCCCGAAGGCCCGCATCCACACCGTCGCCTCGCGCATCGCCTCGGGTTCCAGCTTGCACCAGATCACCCGACCGCGCTTTTCGCGGCTGATGAGGCCAGCGTCCGACAGGACCGCCAGGTGTTTGGAAATCGCCGCCAGACTCATCGCGAAGGGTTCGGCCACGTCGGTGACGGCCATGTCGTCCTCCAGCAGCATGGCAAGGATCGCCCGCCTCGTCGGGTCGGCCAAGGCGGCAAAGACGGCATCCAGTCGGTCGGTCATGGAGGGACTATCCAGCGGCCCCCAGCAATCGTCAACCGCGGGGTTGAATATGGGAAAGCGCCGCCCTGCGGCAATCGGGCCCAAGTCCGTCGGCCAAAGCACCATGATTCCAATAACATAGGCCGTGTCCTGCACCCTTGACTCTGTACCCCCCTCTCCGTAGAACCGCCTCGACCGTGAAAGGACCTGTCCGATGGCGTCCGAACCCGATCCAGACCATCTGAAGGCTTTGGAAGCGAAGCTGCAGAAGGTGAAGGAAAAGGCACCGCCGCCGCAGGCCAACACGGTCAAGGGTTTCTCGCAGGGCGAGGTGGCCTGGAGGATGGTGATCGAGCTGGTGACCGGGATGCTTCTCGGGATGGCCATCGGTTACGGGCTGGATGTGCTGTTTGGCACCTTGCCGATCTTCCTGATCATCTTCTCGCTCTTCGGCTTCGCCGCGGGCGTCAAGACGATGCTTGGCTCGGCGCGGCAACTGGCACGGAAAGCGGCGGAAGACGCCGCCAAGGACGAAGGGAACTGACGATGGCGACGGAAGAACACGGCAGCGGCCTGCAGATCCACCCGATGGATCAGTTCGTGGTCAAGCCGCTGTTCGGCGACGGCCCGATCGAGTGGTACACCCCCACCAACGTCACCCTCTGGATGGGCATCGCCGTCCTTGCGATGATCGCGCTTCTGGTCCTGTCCACCCGCCGCCGCGCCATCGTCCCCTCGCGCGGGCAGTCGGTGGCCGAGATGTTCTACGGCTTCATCCACAAGATGGTCGAAGACGTCGCCGGCCCCGAAGGCCTGAAGTTCTTCCCCTACATCATGACACTCTTCATGTTCGTCTTCCTGTCGAACATGCTGGGCCTGATCCCGATGTCCTTCACCACCACCTCGCACATCGCGGTCACGGCGGTCCTGGCGCTCATGGTTTTCCTGACCGTCACCCTCGTCGGCTTTTACCGCAAGGGCATCGGCTTTCTCGGCATGTTCTGGGTCTCCTCGGCCCCGCTGATCCTGCGCCCGATCCTCGCGGTGATCGAGCTCATCTCCTATTTCGTGCGCCCCCTCAGCCACTCCATCCGTCTTGGCGGCAACCTGATGGCCGGTCACGCCGTGATCAAGGTCTTCGCGGGCTTTGCCGGAGCGATGGG
>JAIXSA010000062.1 GCA_027484915.1 Paracoccaceae bacterium
CCGGGCATCGACCCCGCCCTCCTCGACCCGCGCCGCACCTGGTCCGACCCGGCTGCCTATGACGCACAGGCTGCGAAGCTGATCGGCATGTTCCAGAAGAACTTCGCCCAGTACGTGCCCTTCATCGACGCCGACGTGAAGGCCGCCGCGATCGGCTGACCAACCCCTCGTCCTAAGCCTTCGCTTCTCTTCGGTTGACCCCGCGAGAGGAAGGGAAGCGCACGACGAGCGGTCAGGTCAGCGCCAGCCGAACCATGTTCAGCCCCGTCACCACCAGCAACGCTTGCGTCCAGCGGCGGAACCGTTGCTGGTCCAGCCGGTCCTGCACCCAGTAGCCCGCGTAAAGGCCCACCAGCGCCGGCACGCACAACGCTGCCGAGAAACCCAGCGTCTGCGCGGTCAGCAATCCCGTCGCCAGGTGCGAGGCCAGCAGCGCCAGCGCCCCGATCAGGAACACCACACCCTGCGCACGGATCATCGTCACCTTGTCGGCACCAGTGGACAGCAGAAGCACCAGCAACGGCGGCCCCCAGTTGCCCGATACCCCGCCATACAGCCCACCGATGACCCCCAGCCCCCACTCCGCCCGACCGCGGTGCTGAAGCCTGATCGCCAGACCCTGCCCCGCCAGTTGCAGCGCCGCAAAGACCGAGATCGGGATCCCCAGCATCAGCAGGTAGACCGTCCGCGGGATCACCTCGGCAAAGGGTGCCGAAATCCCGATGCACACCACCATCGCGATCAGGAACCGCCGATAGGTTCGCGACGTGTCCACCGCGGGTCCCACCCCCTGCCGGAACGCCTGGCTCAGGTTCGTGACCAACGTCGGCAGGATCAACCCGGCCAGCGCCAGCTCTTGCGGCAGAAATACCGCGAAGGCCGAGACAAGGATCATCGGCATGGCAAAGCCCACCGCACCCTTCACGAAGCCCGCGAACAAGGTGACAGCCAGCGCAGCCGCAAACGCGTGCCCAACAAGTCCGGCAGAGACGATATCGATCATGACTTGCCCTTTCCCGCCCCTTGTGGCGCAGTCCTTTGTCTGGCGAAAGGGTGGGAAGATCACATGCGACTGGCGTTGGCACTTGTCCTGACCCTTGCGGCCCCACTTCGGGCCGAACCCGCCCCGCCGCAGGCTGGTCCCCTCGTTGCCAGCCTCAATGTCGGCGTCTTCTGCGCCCTGCAGGCGATGGACCAGCGCCCCACCCCCGGCACGCTTTCCGGCTGGATCCACGTTCCTGGCGGCGACATCGACTTTCACTGGCCCGACCGCCAGATCGTCCCGGCGCGGATCGGACTCGCCTTCGGTGTCAAGTCGCGCCTTGCCCCAGGCCTGTTCCTGGCCGGCGAAATGCGCGTCTACCGCCCCGGCGCCACCACTCCCGAGACCTGGGAGGCAAGCTTCACCGACCTGTCCGACCAGTTCGGCTTCTTCCGCTTCGACCGCTAGGATGAACTTCTCCCAGGCATCTGGCGGTTCGAGGCCTGGACGGGTGACGACCGGCTCTACACGGTCGAGTTCGAGGTCGTCCCTGCCAACGCGCTGCCTGACATCGCCCAAGCCTGTGGCGCCATCTCATGAAATCGGCTGCGACATTTTCGATCTCTTCCGAAACCTCGATTGAAATCTTGTTGCGCTGCCGTTGCGAAGACGCTACCCCTTCGCAGGTGCAGAATCTTGGCGGAGCCGACCCATGCCTGACGGACAAGTCATGACCCAGACCCCGATCCTTTCCGACCTTCAGGCACTCACCACAGCCGCCCTTCCCGAGGTCGAGGCGCTGTTCGTCGAAGCCCGCGACCAGCTCAAGTCCCAGGTCTCCACCGGCGGAAAGGTCTCGAACCAGGCGCTGGAGGCGCGGCAATATCAAGCGCACGCACTTGCCTGGCTGGCCACCTATGTCGAGGCGCTGCGCCAACTGGATGCATGGGCGGGACGGCTGAATACCGCAGGCCAGTTCGGCCAGATGGAAGCCCTGATCCTGCAGGTCGGCTTTGGCGAATACCTGACCCAGATTTCCGGCGGCATCCCGATGAGCCAGACCGAATTTGCCCGTCTGGGGGATCTCGGCCTGACCTGGACCCCGGGCGCCGCAGCCGCCACCCTCATGGTGCGCGGCAACACAGCCGAGGCCCGCCATGCGCTGGTCACGCTGATGCGCGACAACCACGGGCGCGCGACCTTCGGGGCCACCGGCCTTGATGACGAACTGGAGATGATCCGCGACCAGTTCCGCCGTTACTCGGACGAAAAGGTCATCCCCCGCGCGCACGACTGGCACCTGAAGGACGAACTGATCCCGATGGAGGTGATCCAGGAACTCGCCGAGATGGGCGTCTTCGGGCTTACCATCCCCGAGGCATACGGTGGCTTCGGCCTTTCCAAGGCATCGATGGTCGTCGTGTCGGAAGAACTCAGCCGGGGTTACATCGGCGTCGGCTCGCTTGGCACCCGCACCGAAATCGCCGCCGAACTCATCCTTTGCGGCGGCACCGAAGAGCAAAAGCAGAAGTGGCTTCCTGGCCTTGCCTCCGGTGAAATCCTCCCCACCGCCGTCTTCACCGAACCGAATACCGGCTCGGACCTTGGCTCCTTGCGGACGCGGGCGAAGAAGGACGGTGAGGACTGGATCATCACCGGCAACAAGACCTGGATCACCCACGCCGCCCGCACCCATGTGATGACCGTCCTGGCCCGCAGCGTCGAAGGCACCACCGACTATCGCGGCCTCTCCCTCTTCCTCGCCGAAAAGACCCCCGGGACCGATGAGACGCCGTTTGTCGACCAAGGACTGTCCGGCGGCGAGATCGAAGTCCTCGGCTACAGGGGCATGAAGGAATACACCGTCAACTTCGACGACTTCCGCGTCGATGGCGCGAACCTTCTGGGACAGGTCGAAGGTCAAGGCTTCAAGCATCTGATGCAGACCTTCGAGAGCGCCCGCATCCAGACCGGCGCGCGGGCCATCGGCGTCGCGCAATCGGCGCTGGAAACCGGGATGCAGTATGCCGAGGACCGCAAGCAGTTCGGCAAAAGCCTCATCGAATTCCCCCGGATCGAATCCAAACTGGCGATGATGGCGGTCGAGATCATGATCGCCCGCCAGCTCACTTACTTCTCGGCCTGGCAAAAGGACCATGACAAGCGCTGCGATGTCGAGGCCGGGATGGCCAAGCTTCTTGGCGCGCGCGTGGCCTGGGCGTCAGCCGACAATGCGCTGCAGATTCACGGCGGCAACGGCTTTGCACTGGAATACCGGATCAGCCGCATCCTGTGCGACGCGCGCATCCTGAACATCTTCGAAGGGGCTGCCGAGATCCAGGCGCAAGTGATCGCCCGCCGCCTGCTGGAGTGACCGCTTGATTTGCGCTCCGGCGCGCCTAATGCTTTGCCCACGGCATTTCAGGGGGCGCGCATGGATATGGTGCTGCTGACCGGCATTTCAGGCTTCATCGCAAAGCATATCGCATTGAAGCTTCTGAACGCCGGGTATTCGGTGCGCGGCACCTTGCGTCGGATGGACCGGGCGGACGAGGTCCGCGCCGCGCTTGCCCCCTATCTTACGGAACACGCCGGCGAACTGACGTTCGTTCAGGCCGACCTCGAATCCGACGCAGGCTGGACCGAAGCGATGGCCGACGTGTCGGCTCTTCTCCACACCGCCTCGCCCTTCCCCATCGCCCAGCCGAAGGACCCCGCCACCGTGATCCGCCCTGCCGTCGAAGGCACCGAGAGGGTCCTCAAGGCAGCTGCCGCCGCCAAGGTAACCCGGGTTGTCCTGACGTCTTCAACCGTTGCCGTGATCAACGAGGCCAAGCCCGACACGCTGCAGGATGAAGCCGACTGGTGCGATGTCCACCTTCCCACCACCACGCCCTACGCCAAGTCAAAGACCCTCGCCGAACGCACCGCGTGGGAGATCGCCAAGACCCGTGGCCTGAAGCTGACCACGATCAACCCCGGCCTCGTCCTTGGGCCGCCGCTGGACGAACATTACGGCTCGTCCCTGTCGCTCGTCGAACGCTTCCTCAAGGGCCGCGATCCGATGCTGCCGCCGATGGGCCTGCCCGTGGTTGATGTCCGCGACGTGGCCGAGATGCACCTGCGCGCGCTTCAGCGCCCCCAGACCGAGGGGCGCCGCTACCTTGCTGCCTCCGGCTCGATGGCCTTCGTCGACATGGGGCGCACGCTCAAGGCCGCCTACCCGACCCGCCGCATCCCGACGCGTGAGGCGCCAAAGGCCATCGTGCGGTTTCTGTCGATCTTCGAGCCCTCGATCAAGTCAATCCTGCCGAAACTCGGCCACCTTGAACGCGTCTCGAACGCCCGCGCCGTCCGCGAGATGGAGATGGAGTTCATCGCCCCGAAGGCGGCCCTGCTCGCTTCGGCCGACTGGCTGGTCAAGCACGCCAAAATCTGGGCTTAGGTGTTCAGACCCAGCAGGTGTTCAAGAAACGTTGAGGCTGCCCGATCGTCAGCCGTTTCGATCAGCGTCGAGATAGCGAACTTGCTGGTGCGGTCGATGGCTAGAACGAGGAAGAGTTTGCACGTCACTGTCTGCACCTCGGCTATATCAATGTGACCCGCAGGTCGGCGCAGCGAAGAAACCGATGGTATGGCGCTTGATCGTGGCAGCGGGGTTTGTTCGGCCCGGTCTTCAGGTCCTCATCTGTCTCAGGCTTGCGTCACGTCGCGACCGTCTTCGAGGTGATGCCCAACGCTTGACTTAGCTGCGCGAGCGCAGCGTGCGATCGCTGTATTGCAGATCGCTAGCCATACGCGGTCATCGCGCTCGCAGAACGAACTTGTCCGATAGTGCTTCCTTCCATTCCTGCGGAAGGATCCCAGCATCAAATCGTGGGACCATGCACCTAGACACCATCAGCAAGCACGTATACGACACATTCAAGTGATCCAATATAAGCTGCAACAGGCGGGAAAAGATGAAGCGACTGATCCTGCATATTGGTCATTCAAAGTGCGCAAGCAGCACAATTCAAAGCTATTTGTCCTTGAACCCCGTATTGCCGCTTGCCACCACAGACAAGGGGCGCGCAATATATATTGCAGGCAATGGCCGCATGATTCATTATGGAACCTCGCTCAAGAAGCATGCAGAAGAAGATGCGCTAAAGTATTTGAACTTTCCAAAAGAACTCCTAGAGAACTCCACGATGTTCTCGGAACTGATGTC
>JAIXSA010000083.1 GCA_027484915.1 Paracoccaceae bacterium
GAAGCCGTTGCCCTGGCCCACGACCTTGGCCACACCCCCTTCGGCCACACGGGCGAGGACGCGATGGAGCGGTTGATGGCACCCTACGGCGGCTTCGACCACAACGCTCAGGCCTTGCGGATCGTGACCCGGCTGGAACGGCACTATGCCGACTTCGACGGCTTGAACTTGTCTTGGGAAACCCTTGAAGGCATTGCGAAACACAATGGTCCCGTGACCGGCCCGAATGCCGACGCCAAGCACGACGGGCCGCTCCCCTACGCCTTGGCCGAGGTCAACGCCCAGTGGGACCTTGAGCTTGATACCCACGCCAGCGCCGAAGCTCAGGTCGCCGCCATTGCCGACGACGTGGCCTATTCGCACCACGACCTGCACGACGGGTTGCGCTCGGGACTTTTCACCGAGGCGGACCTGATGGAACTCCCTGTCACCGGCCCCGCTTTCGAGGAGGTCGACCGCACCTATCCCGGCCTGGAAAAGATGCGCCGGCGCCATGAGGCCCTGCGCCGCGTCTTCGGCCGCATGGTCGAGGATGTCATCGCGGTGGCGCAGAACCGGCTGGCCAGCGCGCAGCCGAAGTCGGTGGACGACATCCGTCACATGGGCACCACGGTGATCCGCTTCTCGAAGCCGCTGTACCAGGAACTGAAGGCGGTGCGCAGTTTCCTCTTCCACCGGATGTACCGCGCGCCCAGCGTGATGGCGGTCCGGGCCGAGGTCACGCGGATGGTCGACGATCTGTTCCCGCTGTTCCTGCGGCAACCGGATCTGTTGCCGCAGGAATGGCAGGGCGATGTCCGGTCCGCCAGGGACGAAACGCAACTGGCCCGCGTGGTCGCGGACTACGTCGCCGGCATGACCGACCGCTTCGCGATCCAGGAACACGCCCGGCTGTTCGGCAGCTCTGCCACGCCAGCGTCCTAGGCCTCGGCGCCGTCGACTGGGTGGGTTGGACCCCCCCAGTCTGACGGCAGAGCCGGGTCCGTTGCGCGGCAGGCAGCTCCCTAGATCGTCCGTGCGGCCTTGGCCCAGATGCCGGCCAGGATCAGCGACAGGATGACGTTCCATCCGGCCATCGAGACGCCCAGCATCGACCAGGCAATCTCATCGCAGCGCACCACGGCGGCGACGTCCTTCGTCGGATTGAGAAGGTCGGCCGCCGAGATGCCCTCGATCGACCCGGCAGTGCAGGAGGCAAGCCCCTCCCACCACTTCTGTTCGACGCCCACGTGGAAGACCCCGATGGCCGCTGTCGCCAAGGCGGCAAGGACGCCGAGCCAGGCAAGGCCACGCCATCCGGTCAGCAGCGCCACAAGCCCGATCAGGATCGCCGCCGCATGGGGCCAACGCTGCCACAGGCAAAGCTGGCAGGGGGCAAGCCCGCCGATGTACTGGAAGGCGAAGGCCCCGCCCAAAAGGGCAACCGAGCCGAGGGTGGCCAGAAGGATCAGGGTCGGGCGGGTCAGGGTCATGGGTCGCTCACCAGGGAAATCGAAAGCGCCGCGACCATAGGCCTGCCGCAGGGGAAGCGAAAGGGGAACGCGCGGGCCGTCGCGGCGTTGTGCATTCGCGCTTGGCGATCCGGGTCATCAGGGGCTAGGGTTCGGGGTATGGCCGACGGTGAAGACATTAAGAAATCCTGAACGTCCGCGGCCAAGGCGTTGATTTGCAACGGGACCGTCCGGGTGTCCACCGTGGGCAGCCCGGCGCAGCGGAAAGGGTGGCGGAATGCAGTGGCGCGGACGCAGGGGCAGCAGCAACATCGAGGATCGCCGCAGCATGGGCGGCGGCGCGGCCCGCGTCGGCGGGATCGGCGGGGCCGGAGCCATCGTCGTCTTCCTGATCGCCATCTTCCTTGGCGTGGACCCAAGCCAGCTTCTGGGCCCCGGCGGGATGGGTGGCGAGATCTCCTCCGCCGCGCCGGTGGAGCTGACCGAGGAGGACCGTGCCGAGGGTGAGTTCGTCTCGGTCGTCCTGGCGGATACCGAGGAAATCTGGACCCGCGTCTTTCAGGAGCAGCTTGGCGAAGCCTACCGCCCTGCGACTCTGGTGCTGTTCAAGGAGGCCACCCGTTCTGACTGCGGGGGCGCGTCCGAGGCGACGGGGCCATTCTACTGCCCGATGGACCGCAAGGTCTACCTCGACACCGCCTTCTTCACGACGATGCACCGCCAGCTTGGCGCGTCGGGCGACTTTGCCGCGGCCTATGTGGTGGCCCACGAGATTGGCCACCATGTCCAGAACGAGCTGGGCATCCTGTCCAAGGCCAACGAGATCCGCGCCCGCGTCAGCCAGGAGGAGTCGAACGCGATCTCGGTCCGGATCGAGCTGCAGGCGGACTGCCTGTCCGGTATCTGGGCCCGCGAGGCAGCGGAAAGTCTTGGGACCGTCGAGCGTGGCGACCTTGAAGAAGCCGTCAACGCCGCCCGCCAGATCGGCGACGACACCCTGCAGCGCAACGCCGGCCAACGCCCGATGCCGCACACTTTCACCCACGGCACGTCCGAGCAGCGGTCCCGCTGGTTCATGATCGGCCTGCAGTCGGGTCGCCTGGCCGATTGCGACACGTTCCAGACGGATGAACTTTGACGCGTTGACGGCGGGTGGACGAGGCATTAGACGGAACCCCGGTGGCCCGAGTGGCGGAATGGTAGACGCAGGGGATTCAAAATCCTCCGCCGCAAGGTTTGCGAGTTCGAGTCTCGCCTCGGGCACCACTCTTCCTTGATCCTGATTCGGTGCGAATGGATCGTCGTGTTTGCATGCGACAGCCAAAGTTCACACAACGCGAGTTTTGGTTCAGGTCGTGGAAACACTCGCCACGGACCGACTCGGCGGCTTTGTTGCACCTCGGCCCTTTGGCGGTTTCGTCGGCAGGTTGTAATGGACACCGCGACCGATAACCGCCCGTCGGGTGTGGCAACACACGTCCAGATTGAAAGCGGCGCGCCGGGAAGATGTTAGGCACAGCGATTTCCCAAGAGTAATCGGCGAACCCTCGCCGGCCGGTCGGCGGATTGCCGCAAATACACACGTTCCGGCTGAAAAATCCTGCTGTAGCCTTTGTTTAGAAACGCGTTTTTTACTTTTCTCGTCCTGCGGAAGCCGGGTATCCAAGACAGATAACGCGGGGCGTCGGAAGACCCGATCCCCAGCAGAAAGTGATAGAACGATGCTGCTTGGCAACCTGACCCAGACGACCGAACCCGTTTCTCCTTCCGTTCCGTGCTGCACGCCCTGTTTCACCCCCGGGACGCTGATCACCACGCAACGGGGTGAAATCCCGGTAGAATTCCTGTCGTCCGGTGACCGGGTCGTCACCCGGGACAATGGCATCCAGACGGTACGCTGGATCGGCAAGACCCAGATGTTCCTGCATGATTTCCAGGCCGAACCGCATCTGCTGCCGGTGTTCATCCAGCAAGGCTCGCTTGGGAAGGGCCTACCCGAACGCGACATGATGGTCTCGCCCAACCACCGCATCCTCGTGGCGAACAACCGCACCTCGGTCCGCTTTGCCGAGCGTGAAGTTCTTGTGGCAGCCAAGCACCTGGCTGCGCAGGGCGTCCATACGGTGCAATCCAGCGGGACGACCTACATCCATTTCATGTGTGACCGGCACGAGGTGGTTCTGAGCAACGGTGTCTGGACCGAGACTTTCCATCCTGAGGACACCTCGCTCAAGGGCCTGGGCAACGCCCAGCGGCTGGAGATTTTCGAAATCTTCCCGGAACTGAAGACCGAGGCAGGGCGCGCGGCCTATGGGCAAAGCCGGTTCTTTGCCGAAGGTCCACATCCCGCAGAAGCGGTGGCCTGAAGGCAACGTCCCTCAAAACGCTCTAGTTTTAAGTGCATTTTCATTGCAGCGGCGGTGCAGAGCAGGCTAACTTTACGCCCAGACTCGGTAGAGACGTCAACATAATGGCGCACAGCTAATCAGGTTCGGTCAAGGATCGGCCCTGATTTCTGAATACCGACCTGGTGCGTGACGAGGGCAGAGTAATATGGCGACAATAAACGGTAGTGGCGGCAACGATTCGATCACGTTGGGCAGCCCATCGACTTATGTCTCCGACGGCGCAGACGTTTTCTACAGTGGTGCCGGAGACGATACGGTCTACGGCGGTCTGAACAACGACGTCGTCTATGGTGGCGACGGTCGCGACAGGATTTACGGCGATGAAGCGAACGACGTGCTGTACGGCGGTGCGAATGCCGACTTCATCTATGGCGGTCTGGGCGACGATACCCTCTTCGGTGGCACTGACTCGGGAGCTGGCGATGACAGCCTCTATGGTGGGGCAGGCTTTGACTATGTGAGCTTTTCCGGTGTTGCCGGTGCGGTGACCGTCAACTTGGCGACCGGCGCTGCGTCGGGAGCGGACGGAATCGATGCCATCTTTGAAGTTGAAGGCGTTATCGGTGGGTCTGGTGCCGACTCGATCACCGGCAACGACGACGCGAACTGGCTGAGCGGTGGTTCAGGTGCCGACACCATTTCAGGCGGTGGTGGGAATGATACGCTGGAAGGTGGACTCGGCGACGATTTGCTCGTCGGGGGCGCAGGAACTGCCGACGTTTTGTCCTACGCCAACTCTGCAACGGCGGTGACGGCCAACCTCGGTACGGGTTCGGCTACAGGCGAGGGATCTGACGCTTTTTCAGGTTTCGAGAATTTGACCGGCAGCAGTCTGGGCGATTCCCTGACTGGTGACAGCAGTGCCAACGTGATCGACGGCGGCGCAGGCAATGACCGGATATTTGGCTTAGCCGGGAATGACTCCCTGATCGGCGGTACCGGTGCCGATACGGTGTTCGGTGGCGCAGGCGGCGACACTGTCTCGGGCGATGCGGGCGCTGACTTGATTTATGGCGGCAGCACTGCGGAAACCAGTTCGACCTTTATCGTAAACGGTACCTTTACCGGCGGCGGCGCAGGTTGGACCGGGACCGATCTGGAGTTCAATCCGGAGTCTTCCTACTTCGGTGGCGGGTCGTCTAACGGTGTCGCTGAAATCGATGGGAACACGGGCCAGACCACTGTAATGGAACAGAGCTTCACGGTCAGTGAGGCTTTGTCGGCTCAGTTGACGTTCCGGAGCATCGTCCGTGCGCAGGGCACGGTTGGCGTTGATGGGTTTCGGGTCGATGTTCGGGACTCTGCGGGCAACGTCATCTTCACCCAGACGATCTTGCCAGGGTCGAACGTTCTTCCGAACTGGACCAGCTATACGCTGGATTTCGACTTTCCTGCTGCCGGTACCTACTCTATCCGCTTCACGGAAGTTGGGAATGGCGACAGTTTGGGTGCTCTGGTCGACGACGTCCAGATCACCTCCATCGTCGATCTTGCTGACGTCCTGAACGGTGGCGACGGCGACGACACGATCTTCGGTGGGGCAGGCGCGGACACGATTTCGGGCGATGCGAATGCCGACCTGCTGTACGGCGATACCGGCAACGATAGACTGTATGGCGGTCTTGACGATGACCGTGTCTACGGTGGCATTGGTGCCGATGCGCTTTATGGCGGCACTGGCAGCGACACGCTTTATGGCGATGCTGGCGACGACCTGCTGGAGGGCGCCGAGGGCGCGGACCGGCTTTATGCCGGGGACGGCAACGACATCGTCCTGGCGGGCGACGGAGACGACATCGTCGATGCGGGCACCGGGGACGACCGGGTCTACGGCGGGATCGACGCTGACACGCTTTATGGCGGCAACGGACTGGACACGCTGTATGGCGACGCTGGAAACGACCGGCTGGAGGGTGGCGAGGGCGCGGACCGGCTTTATGGCGGGGACGGAATCGATAGCGTCTTGGCCGGCGACGGGGCGGACATCGTCGATGGCGGTGCCGGAGACGACAGGCTGCAATTTGGAACCGGCGACGACACGGTCTATGGTGGGGCTGGCGCGGACGACATCGACGATGCTCAGTTCTCCAACCTTTCGGGCCTGAACCTGCTCTATGGCGGGGACGGCAGCGACACGGTCTGGGCGGGCAATGATGCCGACACGGTCTACGGTGACGAGGGCGGCGATGTCCTCAGCGGCGAGGACGGCAATGACCTGATCTTCGGCGGTACAGGCAATGACCAGATCTACGGCGGCATCGAGTTGGACACGCTGTACGGCGACGAAGGCAACGATGCCCTCTACGGCGAGGTCGGGAACGATGTCCTGGTTGGCGGCATAGGGGCGGACAGACTTTACGGCGGCGACGACCGCGACCTGATTTCGACGGGGTTCGACGATGTCGCCGGAAGCGAATCCGTGTTCGGCGGCGGCGGTGGCGACGACAACGACACGCTTCGGGTCGACATCACCGGCTTCGGCTGGGCGCGCATCGACCTGGTTTACGAACCGGGCAATTCAGAGAATGGCACGATCACCTTCTTCGGTCCGGGCCCCGGCTTCCCGATCATCGGAACGTTGACCTTTAC
>JAIXSA010000005.1 GCA_027484915.1 Paracoccaceae bacterium
CTCGGTCGCGATGCCCTTTTCCTTGAGACGGATGGCTTCTTCCACCGCGATCTCGTCGAAGGGGTTCATGCTCATCTTGACGTTGGCGAGGTCGACACCCGAGCCGTCCGCCTTCACCCGCACCTTCACGTTGTAGTCGATCACCCGCTTGACCGGGACCAGAACCTTCATGGGCCGCACTCCTTGTCCGACGTGGGCCGCAAAGGGCCGCACAAGCTCTCGCCCGCCTGTTACCGCAGCAGGGGCTGTCGTAACAGACCAAATACGACAGGTTGGCGCGACGCGACGCCGCGTTTTGATCGCAGGGGGCGATCAGGCGATCAGCGCGTGAGGCCGGGAACCCACAGCACGTCGTCCTTGCCGTCGTTGTTGGCGATGCGGCCGGCAACGAAGAACCAGTCCGAAAGGCGGTTGAGGTAGCGCACCGCCTCGGGGTTCACATCCTCCATCGTCGCGGTTTCCACCACCAGCCGTTCGGCCCGGCGGCAGACGGTGCGGCAAAGATGCAGTTGCGCGGCCAGCACCGACCCGCCGGGCAGGATGAAACTGCGGAGCGGCGTGAGCTTTTCGTTCATCGCGTCGATCTCGCGTTCCAGACGGGTGACCTGGCTCTCGATCATCCGGAGGGGCGTGTAGGACAGCGTGGCGTCCAGGTGGCGGTCTGGCGTGCAGAGATCGGCGCCAAGGTCGAACAGGTCGTTCGAGATGCGCTTCAGTGCGTCGGCCATCTCTCCGGTCGCGTGAAGGCGGGCAAGGCCAACGGTCGCGTTGGTTTCATCCACTGTTCCGTAGGCCGAAACCCGCATGCTGTGCTTGGCGACCCGCGCGCCGTTGCCAAGGGCGGTTTCTCCGGCATCGCCGGTCTTGGTGTAGATCTTCGAAAGGACGACCATGATTTATTCCCCCAAGCTCACGAACGCGACCGCAGCCAGGCGAAGCCGGCGATCACCACGACGGCGGCGAACTGCACGCCAAGACGCCAGCGCATGATCTTGTTGGCATTGCGCTTGTTGAACTCTCCGCCCTTGGCGAAGGTGCCAATCCCGAAGAGCAGGATGCCGAGCACCACAAGGCAGGCGACGGCGGCGAAGATGACGAGCGGGTCGGAAAACATGTGCACACTCCCTTTGTCGCACTGATCTAGGGGCGCACCGGCCGAAAGCGAAGCCAAATTTCTTGCGGAAGAAATTTGTCAAGAATTTTGCTTAAAATTCTTGGGCCTAGCCCTTTGCAATCACCCAGTCCAACAGACGCGTCGGCAGGACCCGGCGAAGGGCCCCCATCAGGTAGGTCGGCGTCGTGACATAGTAGCGCGGCTTTGGCCTCGGGTCTTCCAGAGCGCGGATCAGCTTGGCGGTCACCGCTTCGGGGCCAAGCTCGAAGGCATCCTTTTTCGTCTTCTTGTCGTAAAGGCGGCCCCGCAGGCTGACATACTGGTCGCGGCGGGCGGAGTTTTCCCAGTCCACCCATTTTTCGAAATGCGGAACGGCATTCTCGCGGATCTTCGTGGCGATGGGGCCGGGTTCGATCAGGATCAGGTCGATCCCGGTGCCGCGCATCTCGATCCGCAGGACGTCGGTGAGACCCTCCATCGCGAACTTGGTCGCGACATAGGCCCCGCGCCATTTCGCGCCCACCAGCCCGAGGACGGACGAACAGTTGACGATCCGCCCGTGCCCCTGTTTGCGCATGACCGGGATCACCCGGCGGGTCAGGTCATGGTAGCCGAAGAGGTTCGTTTCGAAGATGTCCCGCAGGGCACCGCGCGGCAGGTCCTCGACTGCGCCGGGGCAGGCAAAGGCGCCATTGTTGAAGACCGCGTCCAGGGTGCCCCCGGTGCGGCGCAGGGCTTCTTCCAGCGCCTCGGCGATGCTGGCCTCGTCAGCGTAGTCCAGGCGGAAGCTTTCCAGCCCCTCGGCCCGCAGACTATCGCAGTCCTTCTCCTGGCGGCAGGTCGCAAAGACCCGCCAGCCGCGCGCCTTGAGGCCGCGTGCCGCATCAAGCCCGATGCCAGAGGAGCATCCGGTGATCAGGATCGAACGTTGGTGCATGGGTCCCCCGGGCCGGACGGCCCGTCAGGGGGCCTCGGCGCTGAGGTAGCGCATAGAGACGAAGCCTTCCAGCCCGTCGCCCTGGATCACGATCCGGGCCCATTCGTCGTCGACCGCCTGGACGACCAGCGTCGCCTCGCCGGAAGTGAGCTTGCCCACAACCTCGGCCTCGGTCGACGGCGCGGACCGGACATTCACCGAGCTGGCGGTAACGTACCAGATCGTGCCCTGGTCACCGGCAGCAACTTCGGGCTGTGGTGCGTCCGGGGCGGCTGGCGGTGTTTCGTTGCCGACCGAAGAGAGCGAGAAGACCGGCTCTTCGATGGCCGTCACCATGTCACGCTCGGGTTCGATGTAGGGGGTGGATTCAGCCGCAGTGACCAACGGTGCGGCGTCTTCCGCCGGTTCGGAAGCCGCGGCTTGGGCCTCTTCTGGCAGCGAGGTGGCGGCAAGTTCGGTCACCGGTTCGGCTGCGGCACGCGATGCGTCCGCCGCCACGACAGGCTGCGACTCTGCTCCTTCGACCGCGCCGGGAAGCACCTTCTTAGCGGCCGCGGCCGCCAGTCCAGGCCGCATCTGCCCCCGATCCTCGCCCGCGATCATCAGGGCGGCAAACATGCCGAGACAAAGAAGCAAAGTGAGGCGCAGCATGAATTGATCCGTTCTGTCGTTGGCGCGGTCTTAGCACAGCCGTCCTTGGGGAGTGTAAGAAAAATGCACAACCGACGCCTTGGTTCCTGGCAACCGCCTTTGACATCTGGACCCGTGCCAACGTTTTCCCTACACAACATCCATGAGTGCTGACGACGACGAGCCCAAGATCGAGGGGCCTGAGGGCCTGACCACCTCTGAACCGCTGTCCCGCGCGATCGGAGAGCGGTATCTGACCTATGCGCTGTCCACGATCATGCACCGCGCCCTGCCGGATGCCCGCGACGGATTGAAGCCTGTGCACCGGCGAATCCTCTGGGCGATGCGGCGGCTGCGGCTGACGCCGACAGGGGGGTTCCTGAAATCGGCCAAAATCAGCGGCGACACGATGGGGGACTTCCACCCTCACGGCGACGCCGCAATCTACGACGCGATGGCGCGCTTGGCGCAGGATTTCAACATGCGCTACCCGCTCGTGGACGGGCAGGGCAACTTCGGCAACATCGACGGGGACAACCCGGCAGCCAGCCGTTACACCGAGGCCCGCGTCACGGCTGCGGCCGAGGCGCTGATGGAGGGGATCGACGAAACCGCCGTCGACTTCCGGCCGAACTACGATGGCCGATTGGAAGAGCCGGTTGTGCTACCCGCCGCCTTCCCGAACCTGCTGGCCAACGGGTCGTCGGGCATCGCGGTCGGCATGGCCACGAACATCCCGCCGCACAACCTGGATGAGCTGATCGACGGCTGCCAGGCCCTGCTGGCCGACCCCGGCTTGACCGACGAGGCGCTGGTCGCGCTGGTCCCCGGCCCGGACTTCCCGACGGGTGGCGTGATCGTCGAGCCCCGCGACAGCATACTTGAGGCATACAAGACCGGCCGTGGCGCCTTCCGGACCCGCGCGAAGTGGCAGGTAGAGGACCTAGGCCGCGGCACCTGGCAGATCGTGGTCACCGAGATCCCGTTCCAGGTGCAGAAGTCGAAGCTGATCGAGAAGCTGGCCGAGCTTATCCAGATCAAGAAGGTGCCCCTGCTGGCCGATGTCCGCGACGAGAGCGCCGACGACATCCGCCTGATCCTGGAACCCCGCGCGCGGAACGTTGATCCGGATGTGCTGATGGGGAGCCTGTTCCGGAACTCGGACCTCGAGGTGCGGTTCTCACTCAACATGAACGTGCTGATCGACGGCAAGGTGCCGAAGGTCTGTTCGCTGAAAGAGGTGTTGCGGGCGTTCCTGGATCACCGGCGCGATGTTCTTCACCGGCGGTCCCAGCACCGGATCGAGAAGATCGACGCGCGGCTGGAGGTGCTGGAAGGCCTGTTGATCGCCTACCTCAACCTCGACCGCGTGATTGACATTATCCGATACGACAACGACCCCAAGGCTGCGCTGATGGCCGAGGATTGGTCAAAACCCCACATCCGCGCCACGTCGGAGAAGGACTACAAGTCCCCCGTGCCGGGCGGCGACGCCCAGCTGACGGAGGTCCAGGCCGAAGCGATCCTGAACATGCGGCTGCGGTCCTTGCGGCGGCTGGAGGAGATGGAGCTGAACGCCGAACGGGACGCGCTGACGAAGGAGCGCGCCGACCTTGCCGACCTTCTGGGCAGCGAGCGACGGCAGTGGAAGCGCATCGGCAAAGAGCTGGACGAGGTCCGGAAGCTTTACGGCAAGAACACCGCGCTGGGTGCCCGCCGGACGCAATTCGCCGACGCGACCGAGGTCGAGGAGATCCCCTACGAGGCGATGATCGACCGCGAGCCGATCACCGTCATCTGTTCGAAGATGGGCTGGATCCGGGCGATGAAGGGCCATGTCGATCTGGCGGCCGAGCAGAAGTTCAAGGACGGCGACGGCCCGCGCTTTGCCTTCCATGCCGAGACGACGGACAAGATCCTTCTGGTCGCGGAAAACGGGCGGTTCTACACGCTCCTCGGCGCGAACCTGCCAGGAGGGCGGGGGATGGGCGAACCGGTTCGGCTGATGGTCGACCTGCCGAACGACACCGGGATCACCGACCTGATCATCTACCGGCCCGGGCAGAAGTTCCTCCTGGCCTCCAGCGCGGGCGACGGGTTCGTCGTGCCCTCCGAGGAGCTTCTGGCCCAGACCAAGGCGGGGAAGGCCGTACTGACGACCCGCGACGGGGTGAAGACTGCGGTCTGTGTGGCTGTGGCGGGTGACATGGTTGCTGTCGTCGGGGACAATCGGAAAATGCTGGTCTTTCCGCTGTCCGAACTGCCGGAAATGGCCAAGGGCAAGGGTGTCCGGTTGCAGAAATACAAGGACGGCGGGCTGTCGGACGCGCTGACCTTCAACAAGTCGGATGGTTTGTCCTGGAAGGACCCCGCCGGGCGCACGCGGACTGAGGTCGATCTTCTGGAATGGACCGGTGCGCGGGCCACCGCTGGCAAGATGGCTCCGCGCGGCTTCCCAAGGGACAACCGGTTCACCTGACGGGCCGCTCGTCGATGCCTTCGGCACTCCTCGCTGGGGAACCACCGGGGAGAAGCCGAAGGCGCACGACGAGGGTCCTTTTCAGGCCCGCTCCACCTTAAGCCAGACCCCGCCCTGGGGGCGCAGGGTCAGGATCATCACCGGCTTCGGCTCTTTCCCCGGGATCGGCACGAATCTGAACTTCGCAAGCAGCGTCGCCAGCACGATCACCGCCTCTTGCAGGGCAAACGACGCCCCGATGCAGATTCTCGGGCCGTCGCCGAAGGGCAGGTACTGGAACCGCGGGATCGCTTTGGGGTCGGCGAAACGGTCGGGGCGAAAGGCGTCGGGGGCGTCCCAGAGCAGGCGATGCCGGTGCAGCGCGTAGATCGGCAGGATCACCGTGTCGCCCGGGCGCACTTCGCGGCCGCAGAGGGTGTCGGGAGCCATAGCCGTCCGCGACAGGAAGGCCGCGGGGGGATACATCCGCAGCGCTTCGTCCACGATTCGGCGGATCAGGGGCAGGCGGGGGAGGTCGGCAACGGTCGCCGCCCTGTCGCCAAGCGCGGCCCGCGCCTCAGCCCGGGCGGCGTCCTGCACCGAGGGGTCGAAGGCGCAGAGATAGAGCGCCCAGGACAGGGTCAGCGCCGTCGTCTCATGCCCCGCGACGATGAAGGTGAGGAGGTTGTCGCGGAGTTCCGCCACCGTCATTTGCCGCCCGCTTTCCGGGTCTGACCCGGCCATCAGCAGGTCCAGAAGGTCCGGCGGGGTCTTCCCGCCTTCGGCCTTCCGCGCCTCGATGGCCCGGTCGGCCAGCCGCTTCGTCTGGCGCATGGCGCTTCCGGTCATCAGCCGGTTCGGGCGCGGCACCCAGGGCGGCGCGCCGAGGACGTCCAGCAGCGAAACCTTCGCCGTGGCTCCGATATACTGTTCGATGGCGTCATGCACGGCGGCGCGGTCGAATCCCGATCCGTCCGAGAAGGTCACGTCGGCGATCACCTCGAAGGTCGCCGCCACCATCTCATCGAAGAGGTCCGCCGCCCGGCCCACGGATTTGTCCAGGCGCGCCACCGAGCGTTCGGCTGCAGCGGTCATCACCGGGCCAAGCGCCGTGACGTTGCGATGGGAAAACACCGGCGCGGCGGTTCGGCGCTGCCACATCCACTGCGCGCCCTCGGCCACGAAGAGGCTGTCGCCAATGGCGGGCTCCAGTATCAATTTGGTCACCACCGACTTCGGGTAGTCGTCCACCTTGTCGCGCAGGACCTGTTTCAGCCCGTCGGGGTCCATCAGCATGTGCCAGCGCTTGCCGGTGCGCCCCGACAGGATCGGCACGCGGGTCGCCATTTCGGGGATCAGTTCCAGCACGTTGCGCTGGGCGGCGCGGAAGCTGGCCCAGACACCCATCGGTTCGGTATGCAGAGCGACGCGGGCGGGAAGGCGGGGGATGGTATCCAGCATGATACCAGGAACATAGGGCGCCCCGACCCGGCGGCAAAGCGGCGTCCGCCATCCCTGGCCGATCAGGCTTGAATTTCCCGCGCCCGCGGGCTAAGTCGCCGCCCGTGTAATCTCGGGCCCCGCTTCGGCCCGATCTGGACAAGGGCGGAATTCGCAATGGGCAAGGCAAAGTTTGAACGCAACAAGCCGCATGTCAACATTGGCACGATCGGCCACGTTGACCACGGTAAGACGACGCTGACGGCGGCGATCACGAAGTATTTTGGCGAATTCCGGGCTTATGACCAGATCGACGGCGCGCCGGAAGAGCGGGCTCGCGGGATCACGATCTCGACCGCGCACGTGGAGTACGAGACCGAGGCGCGTCACTACGCCCACGTCGACTGCCCCGGCCACGCCGACTACGTCAAGAACATGATCACCGGTGCCGCGCAGATGGACGGCGCGATCCTGGTCGTGGCGGCCTCGGACGGCCCGATGCCGCAGACGCGCGAGCACATCCTGCTCGGCCGTCAGGTGGGCATTCCCTACATGGTCGTCTACATGAACAAGGTCGACCTGGTGGACGACGAAGAGCTCCTGGAGCTCGTCGAGATGGAAGTCCGCGAACTGCTGTCGTCCTACGAATACCCGGGCGACGACATCCCGATCATCAAGGGCTCGGCCCACCAGGCGATGATCGGCGAGTCGAAGGAAATCGGCGAGGACTCGATCCGTGCGCTGATGGCCGCTGTCGACAGCTATATCCCGACCCCGGCGCGTGCCGTGGACCAGCCGTTCCTGATGCCGATCGAAGACGTGTTCTCGATCTCGGGCCGCGGCACCGTGGTCACCGGCCGGATCGAGCGTGGCGTGATCAACGTCGGCGACGAAGTCGAGATCGTCGGCATCCGCGAGACCAAGAAGTCGACCTGCACCGGCGTCGAGATGTTCCGCAAGCTCCTTGACCGTGGCGAAGCTGGCGACAACGTCGGCATCCTGCTGCGCGGCATCGACCACGAGGGCGTGGAGCGTGGGCAGGTTCTGTGCAAGCCGAAGTCGGTGAACCCGCACACCAAGTTCGAAGCCGAGGCCTACATCCTGACCAAGGAAGAAGGCGGCCGCCACACCCCGTTCTTCGCGAACTACCGTCCGCAGTTCTACTTCCGGACGACGGACGTGACCGGGACCGTGCAGCTGCCGGAAGGCACCGAGATGGTGATGCCGGGCGACAACCTGAAGTTCGTCGTCGAGCTGATCGCCCCGATCGCGATGGAAGAGAAGCTGCGCTTCGCCATCCGTGAAGGCGGCCGCAC
>JAIXSA010000136.1 GCA_027484915.1 Paracoccaceae bacterium
CCGGCGTTTCAGCTTGTCGTAGAAGCGGGGGGCGATGCCTTCCTGGACGAGGAGGCGGGAGCCGGCGCAGCAGACCTGGCCCTGGTTGAACCAGATGGCGTCGACGAGGCCTTCGATGGCGCTGTCGAGGTCGGCGTCGTCGAAGACGATGTAGGGGGATTTGCCGCCGAGTTCCAAGGTGAGGGCTTTGCCGGTGCCTGCGGTCGCCTCGCGGATGCGCTTGCCGACGGAGGTGGAGCCGGTGAAGGCGATCTTGTCGACGGGGGCGTCGACCAGGGCCGCGCCGGTGGTGCCGTCGCCGGTGACGATGTTGAGGACGCCCTTCGGGAGGCCCGCCTCGCGGGAGATCTCGGCGAAGAGGAGGGCGGTGAAGGGGGTGTATTCGGCGGGTTTGAGGACGATCGTATTCCCGGCCGCGAGGGCGGGAGCGACCTTCCAGGCGAACATCAGGAGGGGGAAGTTCCAGGGGATGATCGCGCCGCAGACGCCCAACGCGGTGAGGTCGGGGTGTTCGGAGGGGAGGAGTTGGGCGAGGCCTGCGTGGAAGGAGAAGTGGCGGGCGACGAGGGGGATGTCGATGTCGCGGGATTCGCGGATCGGTTTGCCGTTGTCGAGGGTTTCCAGGGTGGCGAAGAGGCGGGAGTGTTTCTGGACGAGGCGGGCGAGGGCGTAGAGGTACTCGGCCCGGCGGAAGGCGGGGAGGGCGGCCCATTTGGGTTGGGCGCGGCGGGCGGCTTGGACGGCTTTGGTGATGTCCTCGGCGGTGCCTTGGGCCACTTGCGCGAGGGGTTTGCCGGTGGCGGGGTTATGGGTGGTGAACGTTTCGCCGGGCGCGGTGAAGCTGCCGTCGATGAAATGGCCGAAGGTGCCGTTGTGCTTGGCGATCCAGGTGAGGGCTTCGGAGGCGGACTCGGGGGCGGGGCCGTAGGCCATGCTGTCGAAGATTTCCTTGATGGTCATGGGGTCCCTCGATGAGGCAGGGCGGTGGCGTTTGGGGTCCGCTCGTCGATGACTTCGTCACTCCTCGCTGGCGTGCCGACGAGGAGACGAAGTCGAACGAGGAGGGGGCCGTCGAAGGGCATCGTCAGCCCATCGCGTGGCGGAAGCCGGCGGAGTAGTGGCCGGTGAGGTGGTGTTCGAGCTGGCGTTCGATGTCTCCCAAGAGGGATGACGCGCCGAAGCGGAAGAGGTCGGGTTGCAGCCAGGGGTGGCCGAGTTCGTCCTTCATCAGGGTGAGATAGACGAGCGCGTCCTTGGCTTTGGCGATGCCGCCGGCGGGCTTGTAGCCGACCTTGAAGCCGGTCCGCTCCTGGTAGTCGCGGATGGCGCGGATCATGGTGAGACTCACGGGGAGGGTGGCGTTGACGCCTTCCTTGCCGGTGGAGGTCTTGATGAAATCGGCACCGCCCATCATGCAGATGAGGCTTGCGCGGGCGACGTTGCGCAGGGTGCCAAGCTCGCCGGTGGCGAGGATGGCTTTCACATGAGCATCGCCGCAGGCCTCGCGCATGTCGCGCATTTCGTCGTAGAGCGCTTGCCAGTTCTGCGTGAGCACATGGCGGCGGGAGATGACGATGTCGATCTCTTTCGCGCCCGCCTTCACGCTTTCGCCGATCTCGGAGATGCGCAGCTTGTAGGGCGAGAGGCCTGCGGGGAAGCCGGTGGAGACGGCGGCGACGGGAATCGAGGTGCCCTCGAGTGCGCGGACGGCGTGTTCGACCATCTCGTGGTAGACGCAGACGGCGCCGACCGTCAGGCCCTCCATCCCGAGCTTTTCCAACATCCACGGCGCGACGGGCTGGCGGGCCTTGGCGCAGAGGCGCTGGACGCGGCCGGCGGTGTCGTCGCCACTGAGGGTGGTGAGGTCGATGAGGGAGATGGCCTTCAGAAGCCAGGCGGCCTGGTAGTCCTTCTTCACGCTCCGGCGGCCGGGAAGCGTGGCGGCGCGGCGTTCGATGGCGGAGGTGTTGGCCTGGACCGAGGCGACCCAGTCGAGATCCAGCGCCATGCCGGGGTTCCGGGCATGGGTGACTTGGGGCAATAGGCCCGTCTGGGCCGAAGACAGCGTGTTCATCGGGCAACCCCTGGGTGATCCGGTGACGATGCCACGCGGGGCGCGGGCGGGCAAGGGTCGGGGTTGGGGATTTCTGACCGGATGGTCAAATTTCGGGCGGTGGCGCGGGTGGTTGGGCCGGGAGCCACCGGCGGGATATTTGTGCCAGTATGAAAGGCGGTTGTGCCCTCGGACTGATGGGGGAGCCTCCGGCGGGGATGTTTGGGCAAAGATGAAAGGAGGGGGCGGTCAGGGATCTTGTGGCGGGGTTGCCAGGGTGGACCAGGGCGCGCCTGTGGGGCTGGGGGGGAGGTCGGGGTCGGCCTCGCCGCGCAGGATGAGGGACTTTGCGAGGAAGAGGGCCGAGACCGGGGCGGTCAGGAGGAGGAAGAGGGTGATCAGAAGCTCTTGCAGGCTGACCTGGCCTTGGCCGAGGCGGTCGAGGGCGGAAACGGCGAGGGCCGCCCCGACGCCGATGGTCGTGGCCTTGGTCGGCGCGTGAAGGCGCTGCATGGGGCGCGGCAAGCGGATGAGGCCGTAGGATCCGACAAGGGCGAAGATCCCGCCTCCGACGAGGAGGGCGGAGAGGACGAGGTCGAGGACGGTGTCGAAGGCGGTCATTCGATGATGTTCCCGCGCAGAAGGTAGCGGCAGTAGGCGACGGTTCCGACGAAGCTGGTGAGGGCAAAGAGGACGGCGACTTCGAGGTAGAGGCCGGTGCCGGCCCAGATGCCATAGAGGACGACAAGGGCGATGGCGTTCACGGTCATGGTGTCGAGGACGAGGATGCGGTCGGCCAGCGTCGGCGCGGTGAAGAGCCGCCAGAGGTTCAGCGCGAAGGCAAGAGTGAGGCAGCCGAGGAAGACGCCAAGGGCATAGGGCAGGATCATTCGAAAATCCTTTGCAGTCGGGCCTCGTAACGGGACTTGATCTCGTCCCGGACAGCGGCGGGGTCGGGGGCGTGCAGAGCATGGACCAGAAGTGCGCGCCCGTCGGCGGAGAGGTCGGCAGTCAGGGTGCCGGGGGTCATGGTGATGGTCCCGGCGAGAAGGCTGATCGCCTCGGGCGAGGTGAGGTCGAGGGGGATCGGGATCCAGGCGGAGCGGATCCGGTCGCGGGGGAAGAAGAGGACGATGCGGGCGACCTGGAAGTTGGCGACGATGATGTCCCACAGGACGAGAAGGCCATAGGCGGCAAGGCCGAAGGGCCGTTTGACGCGAGGCCGGTCCGGCCACCAGGCCGAGGTGAGGAGCGGGATCACGGTGGCCAGGATCACGGCCATGACCAGGCTGCCGAGCTTCCACTGGTTCACCAGGAGGAACCAGAGGACGACCAGCGTCAGCGACAGGTAGGGGTGGGGGAACAGGCGTCTCATGGCGCGGCCCCGATACGGTTGGCGGCGATGTAGGCCTGGGGCGCGTGCAGGGCCTGCGCGGTATCGGACAGCCAGTGCGTGACGGGGCCAGCGGCAAGGGTCAGCGCTCCGAGGGCAGCAACGAGGGGGAAGGTCGCAACGAGGGCCAAGGGTTCGTGCGGGGCAGATGTGGGGGGCGCGTCGGGGTCGGCGGGCTTCCAGAACAGGAGCGAGCCCGCGCGGGCGAGGCCGAGGAGCATGAGGAAGGACGACACAAGGACTGCGGGCCAGATCGCGAAGGCCTGGTCGCGCCAGGCGTCAAGGATGAGGAGCTTGCCAAGGAAGCCCGAAAGCGGCGGCATCCCGGCCAGTGCGACGGCGGCGGCGAGGTAGAGTGCCGCGGTCAGGCCGGATTGCGCGAGGGGGGCAGTGGCGTCCAGGCGAAGATGCGCCCGGCGGCGGGAGACAAGGTCGGCCACCAGGAAGACGAGGGCCGTCGCAAGGGTGGAATGGAGGATGTAGTAGAGCGCGGCGCTGGTCGCCTGGGGTGTCATGTGCGCGAGGCCCAGGAAGGCCGTGCCCATTGAGGCGATGGCGGCAAAGGCGGTGTC
>JAIXSA010000015.1 GCA_027484915.1 Paracoccaceae bacterium
CACTGGCCCGGCCGGTCCTACTGGTCCTGGCGGCCCCACTGGCCCAATTGGTCCTACTGGCCCGACCGGTCCATCTGGTCCTAGCGGCCCAACTGGCCCAACCGGTCCTGGTGGCCCAGCCGGTCCTACTGGTCCTGGCGGCCCCACTGGCCCTGCCGGTCCTACTGGTCCTACTGGTCCTAGCGGCCCGACCGGTCCATCTGGTCCTAGCGGCCCAACCGGGCCTGGTGGCCCAACAGGCCCAGCGGGTCCTACCGGCCCCGGCGGCTCTGCTGGTCCCACCGGCCCCACCGGTCCTTCCGGCCCTAGAGGACCCACTGGCCCTGCCGGTCCTACCGGCCCAAGCGGTCAAGACGGCACGGGCTTCAATGCAAATCAGTTCTATGAGGCGTATCTGAATGACATGGCTACGAATAGCGCAATGTCTTCGTTGGATATGCCAAACGTCAAGGCAGGGGAGTTTGGTTACGCTCTTGGGCTTGGGGCATTCGGTAACGAGCAAGGGAAAGAGAGCTCATTTGGGATTGGGCTGAATTATGGCATTTCTGATAAGTTCTCAATCTATGGCCGTGGAGCGCGTTCTTTGCGAAACTCAACCAGTTGGAGTACATTTGTCGGACTGCAAGGTAAGTTCTAGAATACCGGGTCTGTCTGAAGCGGTTGATGCGCGGTAGCGCATCGTGACGGCTATGCGCAAGCAATAGTAAAGAGGATGAAATGCCTAAAGAGACTGTTATCAGCTGCAATCCACTGATTTTGGTTGTGGACGAACTGTTTAGTGAAGAACTTGCAGAAAAGTTGATTAAATTAACCTCTGACCAGCAGCGGCGGGCTCGCACCGGTGCAGGATCAAAGACGTTTATTACCGAAGAACGGACCAATACTACGGCACACATCAGCCAAAGTGACAACGCAATTGCAATGAAGCTTTGTGAAATCGCCTCGGTTTACACGAGGCTTCCTATTGAAAACTCTGAAGTTGTTCAGGTTTTGAGATATCAGAAAGATCAGAAATTTGATCCACATTTCGATGCTTTCAGAGTCCGTACGCCAGATGGACAAGAGGCCATGCTACATGGCGGTCAGAGAATATTTACTACGTTGCTTTATCTGAATACGCCTCAGTCTGGAGGTGAAACTCTGTTTCCAAAGTTAAATGTTGCGGTCCGCCCGAAACTTGGGAGGCTCTTGATGTTTGCTAATACGCTCCCCGGTACTAACCTACCTCACCCCAACTCACTTCATTCTGGCACTCCAGTTGAGTCTGACGACCCAAAATGGGTTGCAAGCATTTGGTGGAGGGAGCGTGCTACTTATCGACCGCAGGCCGAGCTCCCCAGCCAAGGGCAAACTCGGTATTTCTAAGTATTTGGTGGCCAAAGGCATCCGAGAGATTTCATGCAAAATTACATTAAATGCGGACCGTGGCGATATGTGGTTGCTTACCGCAACCCAGACTTACCGGGGTTTGAAATTACAACAAGATCAAATGAAAACGCGTTCTTTAATGAAGGTAAGGATTGGGTGGTCGGCTATACGGCTGCACTGCCTAGTTATGATAAAGCCGAGTTGTGGTCATCTAGCGCCAGGTATATAGAGATCCCAAAGACAGGTTCACGATCGATAGCCTCGGCTTTGGGTCGAATGATTTCCGATACCGCACCGATTCCCTTCTATGGACATATGTATGGCCGTAGTTTTCCCAACTGGCTTTGGCCCAGCTTGCGAACGATGATTCGGAATCCGTATGATCGTGTTGTTTCGGCATACTATTTCATGAAATCTGGAGGATTCAATTCCAATGCTCAATACCTCAAGTTGACTTCTATTTATCAGGAGTTCGATCATTTCGTGATGGATTTTTTGAACTTTGAGCATATGGCCTATGGTTGCATTGATAGTCCCTATTCTACGAGATGGAGGGCTGCACCATGGAGAGAAATCTTTGTGCGACAAACAGAGTGGCTGACTGATCAAACAGATGACATCATCATACCAGCTGGAAATATGGCGCGATTTGAGAATTTCGAAAGCGATCTACTCAAGGTCTTTGGCTGTTCAGGTGTTGAAAGAAGAAATAGTTCCAAGGAGAAGCTGCCTTTTCAAGAATACTATTCTCGGGGTGATGTTAGGCGCAAAGTGTATGAACTGTACGCAAAGGATTTTGACCTCTTAGGCTACAGCGAGCAAATTTAGCTTTCGCGTCCTGCATGATTTTCAAGCAGCATGGCTCTTTCGCACAGTTACGATGGAGATTTCATCTTGCAGTATAGGCGAACGATCGGTGTTTTTTCTGGTCGATGACGTCAATCTTTTCGTCTATCGTAAGACGGTTTATGGGAGCGTTCCTGTAGGGATTTACGAAGTGTTCTTCGGTTCAATGGACCTGACTGAACCTCCTTGCTTGGTCAAACCGGGAATAGACGGTGTTCAGGAACTGTGCTCTTGCCCTAAAATCAATAACTTGGCGTAGGCCCCATTTGTTCACAAAGACGTCAGCGGTTCAGATCCGTTATTGCCCACCAACATGGAAGAAGGCGCGCCCGTTTGGCGCGCCTTTGACATTTTGGTGGTCATTGGAGGCAGGCGATGCCAGGTCTCTTCAGACCAGAATTCCCTTCGCGCGCACGCTACGCGACAGCCAGAGCAACGCGGCGGCGATCAGTACGACGGTAGTAAGGACGGCCACTTGCGGTGCCCCGAGTGCGGCGAATACTCCATGAACGATGTCGCCGATGTATAGCGCGATGTAACCTGCCAGAGATACGGCGAATATTGGGACGGCTGCCGCCCTGCGGAGCAGGAGGAGGCCGCATCCCAGAACTCCGCCGAACACGCCGATTGCGAAGACTACGGTCATCCACGCCGGATAAGCCAGCATCACCGCCGCCTGATCGGCTGTCATGCCTTGCGCCTGCAGGCTTTCTGGAGTGGCTGAAAGGGACCCGATGAACTGCACCGCGCCGAAAACGTTCCACGCCAGGCCAAGCCCGGCTGCTGCCCAATACCAAAGAGCGGGACGTCCAGTAGGTCTTGCCACGGCGTTGTCTCTGCTCATCCGAAGGGCTCCTTGTTGAAGACGGTTGATCGGGCTTAGGTTTGTGCATAGTCATTTATGATTGCGATTGCAATCATAAATCCGAAGGGGTGTCAGACGTGGTCAAAGTGACAAAAGAAGCGGCCCGACAGAACCATCAGGATCTGCTGCGCGCGACCGGCCAAATGATGCGGGCAAAAGGTGTGTCAGTGGCAACCGTCGCCAACATCGCGGCAGAGGCGGGCCTGACCCATGGGGCAATCTATCGGCACTTCCCCTCAAAGGATGATCTGGCTGCCGCGGCGATCAGCGCTGACTTTGACACCATTGTGGCGCTCCTGACACAGATCGCAGCGCTGGGTGGCAGTCTGGCCGATTACTACCGAGCCTATCTCGCAACGGATCACCGCGACTATTTCGTCTGGGGCTGCCCCGTGGCCCCGCTCGCGGCAGAGATCAACCGGACCGCGCAGCCCATCAAGGCCGCGTTTGCCGAAGGGCTGGAACGGAACCTGAATGCCATAGCCGACCTTTCAGGAATACCCGACAAGGCGGAAGCTCGCGGCTACGCCGTCAGCGCGCTTGCCATGCTATCTGGAGCCATGGCCATGGCACGCGCAACTCAGGTCTGTGATGCTGAGCTTTCCCGGCAGATCCTTGATCAGTCGCTGAGAACGCTGCTTGCGGACCCTCGGATCGCGATTTGAGGACTGTCACGGTCGCGACACGGCTTGCAAGCCCTGTCCGTGCCGGGTAATGCCTTTGGGCGGGGGCGGTTAGCTCAGTTGGTAGAGCGTCTCGTTTACACCGAGAATGTCGGGGGTTCGAGTCCCTCACCGCCCACCATGCCCTTCTGATCCGGCGCGGTCTTCGCCATTGATGCGGATCAAGGTGACCCCAACTCTGCGACGCTAGGGTGGTGGCCCGAAAGGACCGCCATGCCCGACGCCAGCGACATCGTCTTCCGCGCTCGCGGCCTGACCAAGGTCTACCGTAACGGTGCGCTTGAGGTGCATGCCCTGCGCGGCATCGACTTCCAGGCCCGGAAGGGCGAGTTCATCGTCATTCTGGGGCCGTCCGGGTCGGGGAAGTCGACCTTCCTGAACATCGTCGGCGGGCTGGACCGGGCCAGCGGGGGTGAGGTCTGGTTCGAGGAGCATCAGTTGACCGCGCTGGGTGAAGGCCAGCTGACCCAGTACCGGCGCGACCACGTGGGCTTCGTCTTCCAGTTCTACAACCTGGTACCCAGCCTGACCGCGCGCGAGAATGTCCAGCTGGTGACCGAGATCGCCCGCCGCCCGATGCGGGCCGAGGATGCCCTGGCGCTGGTGGGTCTGCAGGACCGGGCGAACCATTTTCCGGCGCAGTTGTCGGGCGGCGAGCAGCAGCGCGTCGCCATCGCGCGGGCCATCGCCAAGAACCCCGAGGTTCTTCTGTGCGACGAGCCGACCGGAGCCTTGGACAGTGCCACCGGCATCAAGGTGCTGGAGGCGCTGACCCAGGTGAACCGGGCGGT
Source organism: Paracoccaceae bacterium (assembly GCA_027484915.1). Classification (GTDB taxonomy): domain Bacteria; phylum Pseudomonadota; class Alphaproteobacteria; order Rhodobacterales; family Rhodobacteraceae; genus Tabrizicola. The sequence continues at coordinate 4,554 of JAIXSA010000015.1, forward strand.
GGGGGCGACAACGCTGGTCATCACCCACAACGCCGCCATCCGCGACATAGCCGACCGGGTCATCCGCTTTGCCGACGGCCGGATCGTCGAGGAAACCGTCAACGCGGTTAAGAAGCAGCCGTCGGAGGTCGCATGGTGATCCCGCCCCTTCGCCGCAAGGTCCTGCGCGACCTGACCCGGCTTTGGGCGCAGGTGCTGGCGATTGCGTTGGTGTTGGCGGCCGGCGTGGCGACGCTGATCCTGGGGAACGGGGCCTACAGCTCGCTCTACGAGACGCGGGCGCGCTATTACGAGGAGAACCGTTTTGCCGATGTCTTCGCCGACGTGACGCGCGCGCCGCGGGCGTTGTTGGGCGAAGTGGCCGCGATCGAAGGCGTGCTCGACGCGGAAGCGCGGATCGTGAAGCTGGGTCTTCTGGACATCCCCGGGATGGTCGAGCCGGGGTCGGTGCTGTTCGTCTCGTTGCCCGAAACCGGCGGGTTTAACCGGCTTTACTTGCGGCTGGGCCGGTTGCCCGACGCGATGTCGGCCGAAGAGATCGTGGTCAGCGACGGCTTTGCCAAGGCGCATGGGCTGGGGCCGGGGGATCGCCTGCCGGTCCTGATGAACGGCCAGCGGCGTGACCTGCGCATTACCGGCGTGGCCCTGTCGCCCGAATTCATCTATGCGCTTGGTCCCGGCCAGATGATGCCCGACCCGCGACGGTTCGGCGTGGTCTGGGCCCCCCGCGCCGCGCTGGAGGCAGCTTATGACCTGGAGGGGGCCTTCTCCAACCTGGTGCTGAAGCTGGCGCCGGGTGCCAATCCCGACCGGGTGATCGAGGCCTTGGACCGGCTGACGGAACGCTACGGCGGGGTGGGGGCCAAGGGGCGTGCCGACCAGATCAGCCATGCCTTCCTCGATGCCGAGCTGAAGCAGCTTTGGGCGATGGTCAGGGTCCTGCCGCCGATCTTCCTGCTGGTCGCCGCCATGCTGGTCAACATGACCCTGTCGCGCCTCATCACGCTGGAGCGCGAGCAGATCGGGCTTCTGAAGGCCATCGGCTACACCTCGCGCGCGGTGGCGCAGCATTACGTGGAGTTTGTGCTGCTGATCGCGGTTGTCGGCATCGGGCTCGGTTTCGCTGCCGGGGCCTGGCTGGGCGTGGGCCTTGCGCAGATGTACGCGCGGTTCTTCTCGTTCCCCTACCTTGTCTTCACCCGCGACCCGCAGCTTTACGGGCTTGCCGCCGTGATCACCCTGGCCGCTGCCGTGGCCGGGGCGCTTTATGCCGTCCGCTCGGTGGTCAAGCTGCCACCTGCCGTCGCGATGGCACCGCCAAGCCCGGCCGTCTACCGCGAGAGGGGCGCCTGGATTCGCCGTGTGCTGAACCTGCGCCAGACCGGGGTGATGGTCGCGCGCCATCTGATGCGCTGGCCGTTCCGGACGCTGTCCTCGACACTGGGCGTGGCGATGTCGGTGGCGATTCTGGTAGCTTCGCTCTGGTCCTTCGGCTCGATCGACCGGATGATCGACATCACCTTCTTCAGGTCCGAACGCCACGACGCCCAGATCGTCTTCGGCACACCTGAACCAATGCCCGCCGTCTTTGCGGCGCGCACCCTTCCCGGCGTGATGGTGGCCGAGCCGTTCCGCCAGGTCGCGGCGACGATCAGCCACCGGGGCCACGAGAAGACGCTGGCGATCATGGGCCGTCCGGCCGACCCGCGCTTGTCACGCGTGCTTGACCCCACCCTGCGACCGATGCCGATGCCCGAGGCGGGGGTGATCCTGTCTGAAGCCCTGGCCGAGGCGCTGCAGGTCCGGCCGGGCGACCTGGTGACCGTGGCGGTCCAGGAAGGCCGCCGCCCCATTGTCACTCTGCCGGTCAGTGGGTTGTCGGTGGGCTACGTGGGTCTTGGCGCCGCGATGGAGATCGGGGCACTGAACCGGCTGATGGGCGAGGGGGCGATGGTCTCGGGTGTCAGTCTGCAACTTGATCCGATGCAGACGGCCGCCTTCTACGCCGCCGCGAAGACCACGCCAAAGACCGAACTGATCAGCGTCACCAGCCTGATGCTGTCGCGCTTTCGCGACACGCTGGCCGAGAACATCACCGTGATGGTCAGCGTTTATGTCATCCTCGCCGGGATCATCGCCGTGGGCGTGGTCTACAACTTCTCGCGCATCGCGCTCTCCGAGCAGGGGCGCGAACTGGCCAGCCTGCGTGTCCTTGGGTTCACCAACCGCGAGGTTTCGGGCGTGCTGTTCGGCGAACTTGGCACCGTCGTCTTCTTGGCGCAGCCATTGGGCTGGGTCATCGGCTACGGCATCGCCTCGGCGATGGCTGCGGCCTTCTCGTCGGACCTCTACCGGGTGCCCTTCGTCGTCCAGCGCGACGTCTATGCCATCGCCAGCCTTGTCGTCTGCGCCGCCGCCCTCGTCTCAGCCTGGGCGATCCGGGGGCGCATCGACAACCTGGACATGATCGAAGTCCTGAAGACACGGGAGTAGCCCATGCGCCGCCTGATCCCCATCGCTGCCGCCCTTGCCGTCCTGGCCTTCCTGGTCTGGGCCTTCCTGCCCCGTCCGGTCGAGGTGGAGCTTGCTGAGGTGGCGCTGCGCCCGCTGGACGTGGCGGTGGAGGAGGAGGGCGAGGCCCGCATCCGCGAGGTCTTCACGGTGTCGGCGACGCTGTCGGGAAAGCTGCAGCGCATCGGTCTGCACGCCGGGGACGTGGTGACGGAGGGCCAGACCATCGCCAGCATCGGCCCGGCGGCCTCGGTCCTGCTGGACAGCCGGTCCCGCGCCGTGGCCGAGGCGACGGTGGCAGCGGCGCAGGCGGCGACCGACCTTGCGCGCGCGCAACTGGAGCAGGCCCAGGCGACGCTGGACTTCATGGTCACGGAGGCGGGACGCGCGAAAGAGCTCAACCGCAAGGGAGCGCTGTCGCAGCGGGCCTATGACGCGGCCATTCGCGAGGAACGGACTGCGCGGGCTACCGTCGCAAGCGCCGTCGCGAACCTGACCGTGCGCGAGAAGGAACTGGAAAGCGCACAGGCCATGCTGCGGTTGGACGCGCCGGGAAAGGGCGCGACCTGCTGCGTCGAGATCCTGGCGCCGGTGTCGGGCAAGGTCCTGCGGGTGCTGACGGAAAGCGAGCAGGTGGTCCAGTCCGGCATGCCGATCCTGGAACTGGGCGATCCCGACAACCTGGAGATCGTGGTCGAGCTTCTGTCGCGCGATGCAGTACGGGTGGCGGACGGGGCGGGGGCCACGGTCTCGGGCTGGGGCGGCCCGCCGGTTGCGGCAGTGGTGGAGCGGGTGGAGCCGTCGGCGGTGACCCGGGTCTCTGCCCTGGGGATCGACGAGCAGCGGGTGACCGTGGTGCTCCGCCTGACCGGCGCGCCGGCCGACTGGCGGGGCTTGGGCCACGGTTTCCGGGTTCTTGCGCGGATCGTGGTCTGGCGCGGGGACGGGGTGCTGACCATTCCGGTGGGTGCGCTTTTCCGCGACGGGCCGGATTGGGCGACCTATGTCGTCCAGGATGGTCGCGTAAGGCTGCAGCGGCTGGCCCTTGGTGAGCGCAATGAGGACTATGCGCAGGTGCTGGAAGGTCTGACTGCGGGTGATCGGGTCGTCCTGCACCCCTCGGATCAGGTCACCCAAGGCGTGCGGGTGACGCCTCTGCCTGCGCCCTAGGCTAAAGCATGGACCACAGCGCCGCGATGCCGGCCGCCACGAACACCGCGCCTGCACCGATCACGTAGCCCATGTAGTCCTGCAGCAGGCCGCCTCGGCTTTGCGGGATGTGATGTGTCACCGGGCGCGACATCGGCTTTTGGGCAGATTCGGTCAGCGCGGCGGGAAGCGGACCGCCTTCCTCGGCAATGCGGATCCAGTCGAGCCAGTCGCCTGCGGACTGGACCCGGTCGCGCGGCATGACGCGGACGGCCTTGTCGATCGCATCAAGAAACCCCGGCGGATAGCCTTCGATGCGGCCGGCAAGCGGAACATAGGGATCGGCCTCGCCCTCGGCCACGCGGGCCAGGCGGCGCTGGCTTTCGGGCGGGGCCTGCCCCGCGATGACGTGGTAGAAAGTGGCGCCCAGCGAATAAAGGTCGCTGGCCGGGCTTTGCTCGGCCCCGGTCAGGTAGAATTCCTGCGGTGAGTAGCCTTCCTTGATCACCCGGCGCCCGGTCAGGACGCGGGTCGCGCGGGCGACCTGTTCGCTGGCCGCGCCGAAGTCGATCAGGATCGGGTTGCCCGCCTTGTCGACCAGGATGTTGTCGGGGCTGATGTCGCGGTGCAGGATGCCGACCTGGTGGATGAACTCCACCGCTGACAGCATCTTCTTCAGCATCTGGACGACCTGGTCGGGCGTAAATGCTTGGTCGGTCGAATCCAGGATGTCGTGCAGGTCGCGCCCGTCGATATAGTCGATCGCCATGTAGGCGGTGTCGTTGTCCTCGAACACCTGGTGGACGCCGACGATGTTCGGATGCACCAGCCGCGCCAGGCTTTTCGCTTCGGCCAGGAAGCTGTCGACGAAGCCGCGAAAGTCTTCCTGGTGCTTGCGGGACCGCGCCCGGACAAAGCTTGTCGACCGGCGGCACAACGCGTTCGGGAAGCATTCCTTGATCACGACGGTGCGATCCAGGCTGTCCTTTGCCAGGTAGGTTATGCCGAAGCCGCCGCTGTTGAGAAAGCCGATGATCGTATAGTGCCCGCCCAGAAGCTGGGTTCCCGGCTTAAGGTCATCGGCGAAGGCGTCGGGATCGACGCGGCCCAACTCTGCCTCGAGCTGATTGCTGATCTGTGTGGGGCTTTGCGTCACTTGTCATTCCCAAAATTATGGTCACTCACTAACCTGACGGTCGGGGCGTGCCCTCCTGCCAGCATCATAAAACAAGCATTTCCGCGGTAAATCGCCCTGGGCAGCACACCGGAGCGACCTTCCCAAGGGTCATTCTACGCAATCCGGCCTTTGCCGCGCAAACCTGCAACGCCGGGATGCGACTGCGCATCTGCGCACCTTTTCCACGCGTGTATGCCGCGATTGCAGGATGATTCAGTTAACTATTTGATCTAGAAAGTATATTCGTCCGGATTGGCGTTCTTGGGCCGCTCTGCCTGCCTTGCCTACTGTGACAAAAACATCAGCGATCCCAGTGGGATGCGCCGTCATCCTGCCTTATTGTCACGCCATGCGCGCAGGTGTGCCGGTCTATGCAACCCTTGATTGCAATCGATTGCGTCAGGGATCCTTCGATTGCGATTCGATTTTCTTACATAGGGGACCAGGCTTCAGCAGGTCGACCGGGGCGCAGGATCTGGAAGCTGCGGGCCGGAAGCTCTTGCCAGTCCCCCTCGGTCCCGTCCGGCCAGATCACCCGCAGTTCTGCCGTCGCTGCTGCGCCCAGCCCGAAGTGCAGCCAGCCCACCGAGCCCGAGACATGCCCTCCGCCCGAGGTGATCTCATGTCGTTCAACTTTGTCGCCACGGCGGATCTCGATGACCGCGCCGATGCCGTCGCGGTTGGGTCCGTCCTGCTGCAGTCGCACCTGGACCCAGCCCCCTTCGACCACGCTGGTCTGCCGCCAAAGCTGGGCGGAGGTCCAGCGGTTCACGACCACCAGGTCCAGAAGCCCGTCCAGGTTGAAGTCCACCACCTGCGCCCCGCGCGAGATGCTAAAGCTTGCCACGCCGGCGCGGTCGCCGGCTTCCATGAAGACCCCGTCAGGCTGACCGAGAAGGAGGTTGTTCGGGTCCTTCTCGGCAAAGTCCGGCATCTTCGCCACGTTGCCCTTGGCAACAAACAAGTCCAGAATCCCGTCATTGTTGACGTCTGCGAATTGTGGATGCCAGCCGGTCGACGGTTTCAGGTCGCCCCCGGTATAGGGACGGTGCGCGGTGATGCCGGATTTGAAGGCGATGTCGGCATAGTCGGGCTTGCCCGAGGCCGGGTCTTTCAGCACCTGCAACTTGTTGTCGGCCATCGAGGTCAGGTAGTAGTCGGGGTAGCCGTCCAGATTGACGTCCGCGGAGGCGATCCCCATTCCCCAGATGCGCAGCCGTTTCCAGCCGTCGTCCTTTTCGGTGTAAAGCCGGGGCGGCTGGCCGGGTTCCAGGTGCCACATCTGCTCTTGCCCGCCCTTGTAGTATTCGCGGTCGTTCGAGACCCGCAAGGAGGGGTGCCCCGAGCGGTTCCAGTCGGTAAACAGCATCGACAGCGCGCAGAAGGATGGCGTCAGCGGGATCGGTGCGCCAAACCGCGCACCCTCGGGCCGGTGCAGCCAGTTGTCGGTGCAAGACCCCCAGGGGAAAGCCTCTTCCTTGCGGTCGACATAGTTGCCGATGGCAAGCGTGGGCCAGTCCTGACCCTTCTCCCAGATCGCTGCAAAGGCGGTGGACCACGCGTCGCCCCCGTCGAAGCCCCAAGCCTGGGTCGCGTCTTCGAACCGGCACTCGCCCAAACCGCGCAAGAGTCGGTTCTCGCCCAGCCGCAGCACCACAAGGTCCATGACGCCGTCACTGTCGATGTCCAGCGGATAGGCGCCCAGCACGGCGTCCAGAGTGACGGCATCGGTCTTTTCGAAGGCCAGTGCCCCGCCCTGCGGGCTGCGGTTCAGGTACAGTGCAGAAGGGCCGGCACCGCCCGACAGGAAGATCTCCGGGAAGCCGTCGCCCGAGCAGTCGAAGGTCGCGACCCCGCCGCCGACCATGTATTCCCAGTCGCCGTCAAAGACGGTGTCGATCCCGGCGCTGGCGGTTTCCTCGGTGAAGGTCGGGACCACGGGCTCGGCGCAGACGGGGGCCGCAAGGGCCAGGCAAAGGGCCAGGGCGCGCATCATGCTTCGGTCTTCAAAGCTGCGGCTACGGCCCCGATGGCCCGGCCCTGCGCTAGTCCGGCCTCGTTCCCGAACCGGAAGTGGATACCGCCATACATCCTCGACATCGCCGCCTCCTCGGCTGCAGCATTGAATGAGGCGAAGCTGCGGACGGGCAGCCCCTCGTCCTCGTGCGTGGCATCGTCGAAGGCGAAGTTGTCACCCAGCATCGCGGTAAGCACGGTCGAGGCGGCGCCCGACTGTGTCGAATGGCCCGACGTGTATTCGGGGAAGGGTGGCGTGATCAGCAAGGGCTCCCAGGCCTTGTCGATGTGCCGCTTGATGTAGGTGACGGGGCGCAGGAGGTTGTACTTGAACTTGGTGGACCAGCACGAAACGAAGGCATCCGACTGCGCGCAGCCAAGCTTGGCCAGGGTGGCCGAGATCACCTCGACTGGCAGCGCGTCGCGGTCGGCGATCTGCATCACGATGGAAATCCAGTGCCCGGCGGGGGTGGGGGTCAGCATCGCGTCGTCCGACCAGAAGCGGGCGATCAGTTTCTGCTCGTCGGTCAGCGACTTGCCGACGTCGTGCACTTCCTGGGCAAAGCCGTGGAAGGCTGACCCCGGCGCTTCGTCATAGGCCGGGTGCGCGGGCGCATCCATCGCGGCCATGTCCTTGACGGCAAAGGGCCGAAGCGTGCCCCAACCGGGCAGAAGCGGCGCCTGCTGCAGGCGGATCGCACTGGTCGGGACCCAGTCCTGCGGGCGGGAGCCGGGGGTGTAGTCCATCGGGAAGCCGAGGTTCTCGATCACCGCGCCGCCGTCCTTGGCCGCCCAGTCCAGGATATGCGCCGCCACGGCCTGGCCATGCGCGACGCTGCGCTGGACCACGTCCTCGGCCATGCCGTCGCTGGCGGTGCGGCCCATGATCTCGCCCATCTTCTGCATCGCGCGCTGGCCAGTGGGGCCGGTGTTGGCGAAAAGGCCGTTCACCGCGGCGTCCAGCGCGGCATGCAGGACGCAAGGTTCGTCGAATGCGCCCTCGCCCCGGGCAGGGAGCGGCGTCAGGTCGGTCACTTGGCCCGCAAGGCTGCGCAGTGCGGGGTTGCCCGTGGCCAGCGCCTCATGCGCGGTCACGCCGATATAGCCGAAGGCCCGGGCGGCGACGGGGGGCATGTAGGTGGCGGTGTGGCGGACAAGCTCCAGGATCAGCTTGTGCCAGGTCAGCAGCACCTCGCGCGAAACATCGGCGCGGTTGGCGGCCAGGGCGGGCTTCAGGGCAAGCGCGAACGGCGCGGCAACGGTGAACCCAAGAACCTGGCGGCGGTGAAATGGCATGGCGTCCTCCTAGAATGCCGGGTGGTTTTGTCACGCGCCAAGGGTCCGCGCAAATCGTTTCAGTGCCGCCCGGTGATCCAGTTCCCCAAGGCCGCAAGCTTCGACGGCCCCGCACCCGGCCGGTCCTCGCGCCGGTCGGCGGCGTTCAGAAGTGCGTACATCCCGTGGACGCCAAGCCAGCGGAAGGGCTCGGGCTCCCAGTCCTTCACCCGGCGGTTGACCCAGGGCAGGTGGGCAAGGTCGGTGTCGCGGCCGAGGGCGAGGTCGGCCAGCGTCCGCCCGGCAAGGTTCGAGGTCGAGACCCCAACCCCGACATAGCCGCCCGCCCAGCCAAGGCCGGTCTTGGGGTCAAGGCCCACCGTCGCGCACCAGTCGCGCGGCACGCCCAGAACCCCGCACCAGGCGTGGTCGATCTTCGCCTTTGCCGCCGCCGGGAAATGCCGGTGCAGGATCGCCGTCAGCCGCCGGATCGTCTCGGCATCCGGCGCGCCGTTGGTGTCGAGGTTGGAGCCATAGCGATAGGGCACACCGCGCGCGCCCACCGTGATCCTGCCTTCCCGGGTGCGCTGGCAGTAGCAATAGGCATTGGCGAAATCTCCCAGGATTTCATGACCCTGCCAGCCGATCTGGTCCCAGATGTCCTGCGGTAACGGCTCTGTCGCGATCTGGGCCGAGTTCATCGGCAGCCACTCGCGCTTGCGGCCTGGCAGTCCTGCCGTGAATCCTTCGGTGCAGCGCAGGATCACCGGGGCCTGCACTTGCCCGTGGTCCGTGGTGACGATGCCGGGTTCATAACCCGTGACCGTGGTGCCCTCGACGATCCGCACGCCCAGCCGCTCTACCGCCTTGGCCAGACCCCGAACCAGCTTCGCCGGCTGGACGCGCGCGACGTTGGTCACCACCATCGCCCCCAGGGCGCCCGGAATGCGGATGCGGTCGGCAAGGTCACGCGCAGACATCTCGAACACGCGGCCGTCCTCACCCCAGTGGCGCCGATGCTCCACCTCACCCCGCATCCGGCCGAGCTGGGCGGGCTTCGTCGCCACCATCAGCTCGTCCGTGCGCTGGATGTCGGCCTCGATCCCCTCGGCCTCGGCCACGCGGATCACCTCGTCCACCGTGCCGTTCATCGCCTCGACCATCGCGCGGACGGCGTGTTCCGACGACGTCTCCAGATACCGGGCATGGTTCCAGGCGAACCCGCCCGTCAGCCAGCCGCCGTTGCGACCCGAGGCGCCGAAGCCCGCGAAGTCCTTTTCGATTACCAGCACGTTCAGCGACGGCATTGCCTGCTTCAGGTAATAGGCCGTCCAAAGCCCGGTGTAGCCCGCCCCGATGATCGCCACATCCGCCGTCGCATCTCCCGCAAGGGCCGCGCGCCGGTAGGGCAGGCCGATGTCGGCATACCAGAACGAGACGTCGCCAACCTTCATGGAACCCCCTGTTTTGGCCGCCAGAGGGCCACAGCGCTGATCGCATTTCAAGGCAAATGCCCGTTGCCTTCGCCCGTTCCCGCGCCGATGCTGCCTGAAAACCACGCGGAGAGCGACATGCAGGGCTTCTTCGTCACCGGGCCTTACGACGACGGCGATCCGGTCACCGGGCATTACTACGAGGTCGCCTCGAACGACCCCGCACGCCCCCAGGTCTGGGGCTACACCGGGGCACTGAGCTACCGGCCGGGCGAGACGCTGCGGCTGCACGCCATGTCCTCGGCCCGGGAAGCTCAACTGACCATCGGGCGGGACGGCCTGACGCCCTTTACCGTTCTCGACACCATGATCCCGACGACCTTCGCCGTGACGCCCGCCGGTTGTTCGGTCATGGGGTGCGGCTGGCCCGTGGCTTTCGAGACCGAAATCCCGGACCATTGGCCGAGCGGCGTCTACACTTTCACGCTTTCGGTGGACGGCCACACCTCCCAAGGCCTCTTCGTCCTTAAACCCGCCCAGCCCACCGCGAAACTGGCCCTGATCCTCGCCACCGGCACCTGGTGCGCCTACAACGACTGGGGCGGGTCGAACCATTACCAGGGCCTGTGCGGTCCAACCGGCGGGGACTTCGCGGCGGAAGTCAGCCTGCTCCGCCCCTGGGCCACCGGCTTCGTCCGCTGGCCTGACGACGCCCCGCGGATTCCTCACGCGTCGCCGCTCCTCTCCCGGCCCCGCTATCCGCACATGGACTATGCCCGCGCCAACGGCATCTCGAAGAAATACGCCTCCTCCGGCTGGGCGGCCTTCGAGCGACCCTTTGCGCTGTGGGCCGAAGAGCAGGGCATCGCGCTGGACTACCTGACCCAGCACGACCTTCACGCCGATCCGGACCTCATGAACGGCTACAAACGCGCCGTGATCGTCGGTCACGACGAATACTGGACCTGGGAGATGCGCGACCACCTCGACGCCTGGCTCGACGCGGGCGGCCAGCTTGCGCGCTTCGGCGGAAATTTCTTCTGGCAGACCCGCCTCTCGCCCGACCTCACCACCCAGACCTGCCACAAGTCCCGGGCCGAGGCTGAAGACCCCCTCGCCGCCACCGACCGCATCACCAGCTACTGGGACCACCCCCGCGCCCGCCGCCCTTCCGTGGCGACGATGGGCCTGACCGGCAGCATGGGCGTCTATGCGGGTTGGAGCCGCTGCGCCGCCCACGGCTCCGGTGGGTTCACCCTTTACCGCCCCGACCACTGGTCGATGTCAGGCACCGGCCTTGGCTACGGCGATGTCCTTGGCGCGCAATCGAAAATCTTCGGGTATGAGGTCGACGGCATCGATTACGAGATCCGCAAGGGCCTGCCATACCCCGCCCCGGACACCGGCCTTGAAGGCGAGCTGACCATCCTCGCCCTCTCACCCGCCACGACGCTGGCACACCACACCGGCCGCCACGACATGGACCATTTCATCGGCACGCTCGACGCCGAAGAGGTCGCCCAGACCATCTACGGCGCGGTTACGCCCGAGACGCTGGGCCTCGCCAGCCGCGGCAACGGCTGCATGGCCGAATACCGGCGGGGCAGGGGGACCGTGTTCAACGCCGCCTCTTGCGAATGGGTCGCGGGCCTCATCGCGCGGGAACGCCCCGTCGAGGTGGTGACGCGGAACATCCTCCTCGGTGACTGGCGCTGACCATGCCCCTTTCCCAACGCCGCACCATCGGCTAGGCCTTCCCGCATGTTGAGCACGTCCGATCTAGCAGTCGCGCGCGGCGGGGTGACGGTCCTGCAGGGCCTGACCTTTGCGCTGGCGCCCGGCCAGGCGCTGATCCTGCGTGGGCCTAATGGGTCGGGCAAGACGACGCTTCTGCGCAGCTTGGCGGGCCTGCAACCCCCCGCTGGCGGAGCGTTCCACCTGCCGCCAGACAGTGTCGCCTATGCCGCCCATGCCGACGGGCTGAAATCGACGCTGACGGTGGCCGAGAACCTGAGCTTCTGGTCACAAATCTACGGCGGGCCTTCGATTGACCACGCCCTCACCGCCCTGAACCTCACCCAACTGGCCCGCCGCCGCGCGGGCGAGCTTTCGGCGGGCCAGAAACGCCGCCTCGGCCTTGCGCGCCTTCTGGTCACCGGCCGCTCAGTTTGGCTTCTGGATGAACCCACAGTCAGCCTCGACGTGGCCTCTGTCGCGCTCTTCGCCGATGTCGTGCGTGCGCATCTGACCAAGGGCGGCCTCGCCGTCATCGCCACCCATGTCGATCTCGGCCTGCCAGAGGCGACGATCCTTGACCTCGACCCCTACCGGGCGCGGGTGATCCAGAGCACCGGCTTTGACGAGGCTTTCGCATGAAGGCGCTCCTCCTCCGCGACCTGCGGCTGGCCTTCCGCTCGGGCGGCGGGTTCGGGCTGGGCCTCGCTTTCTTCTTCCTCCTCTCCGTGCTCGTCCCATTGGGCGTCGGACCCGAAGGCGGTACGCTCGCCCGCATCGCCCCCGGCATCCTCTGGGTCGGTGCGCTTCTCGCCTGTCTCCTCTCCCTCGACCGCATCTTCGCCCTGGACTTCGAGGACGGCTCCCTCGACCTCCTCGCCACCGCGCCAATCCCCTTGGAGGCCGTCGTGGCCATCAAGGCGCTGGCGCACTGGATCGTCACCGGTCTGCCGCTGACCCTTATCGCGCCCGGCCTTGCGATCTTCCTGAACCTGCCACCCGCGGGCTACCCGTGGCTCGTCCTCAGCCTCCTCCTCGGTACCCCCGCGCTGTCGATCATCGGGGCCTTTGGCGCGACGCTGACCGTGGGCCTTCGTCGCGGTGGCCTTCTTCTCAGCCTTCTGGTCCTGCCGCTTTACGTGCCCACCCTGATCTTCGGCGGCGAGGTCGTCCGCCGTGGGGCCGAAGGCATGGTTCTTGCGACCCCTCTTGCCCTGCTTGCTGCCATCAGCCTTGGCGCGGCGGCCCTTCTTCCCTTTGCGGCCGCAAGTGCGATCCGCGTCAATTTGCGCTAAGGCTCTCGCGCGATGGTGTGTTGAGCGGAAAACCGGAACAGGATAGCGAAGCCTCATGTCGATCTGGGAATACGCCAACCCGAAGAAGTTCATGCAGACCTCGGCCTGGGCCTTGCCCTGGGCGGTGGGGCTGACTGTCATCCTGCTGGTCGTGGGGTTGGTCTGGGGCTTCTTCTTCACGCCCGACGATTACAAGCAGGGCTCAACCGTCAAGATCATCTACCTGCATGTCCCCTCGGCGATGATGGCGATCAATGCCTGGGTGATGATGCTGGTCACCTCGCTGATCTGGATCGTCCGCCGCCACCATGTCAGCGCTTTGGCCGCCAAGGCCGCCGCGCCCGTCGGCCTGACCTTCACCCTGATCGCGCTGGTGACGGGCGCGCTTTGGGGCCAGCCGATGTGGGGCACCTGGTGGGCCTGGGACCCGCGGCTGACCTCGTTCCTGATCCTGACGCTGTTCTACTTCGGCTACATGGCCTTGTGGGCTGCGATCGAGGACCCGGATACCGCGGCCGACCTGACCTCGATCCTTTGCCTCGTGGGATCGGTCTTCGCGTTGCTCAGCCGCTACGCGGTCCTGTTCTGGAACCAGGGCCTGCACCAGGGGGCATCCCTCAGCCTCGACAAGGAAGAGAACGTGTCCGACGTCTTCTGGCAGCCCCTGGTGATCTGCATCGCCGGGTTCATCCTTCTGTTCGTGACGATGGTCCTCCTCCGCACCCGGACCGAGATCCGCGCGCGGCGGTTGAAGGCGCTTCTGGCGCGGGAGAGGGTGGCGTGATGCCGGAACTGGGAAAATACGCCTTCGCGGTGCTGGGGTCCTATGCGGCGACGGCGGTTCTGATCGCGGGGCTGGTGGGGCTGACGCTGTGGCAGTCGGCCCGGATGAAACGCGCGCTGGCCGAGGTCGAAGCGCGGCAGGGGAAGATCGATGGCTAGGTGGCTGATGGTTCTGCCCCCGGTCCTGTTCGCGGGGCTGGCGGGGCTTTTCTACGCGGGGATGCACCGGTCGAACCCGGGGGAGCTGCAGTCGGTTTTCGTCGGCCGCCCCGCCCCGGCGGTTCCGGCGACGGCGCTGCCTGGGATACCGGGGCTTACGGCGGCGGACCTGACCTCGGGCAAGGTGACGGTCGTCAACTTCTGGGCGACCTGGTGCCCGCCCTGCCGTGCCGAGCATCCGGTTCTGAAGGAGATGGCAGCAGATGGCGTCCGGGTTGCAGGGGTGAACATCCGGGACGACGACGAGAAGGCGGTGGCTTACCTCGCCGAAGAGGGGAACCCCTTCTTCGCGGTGGCGACTGATCCGGCGATGCGGGGGGCGATCGACTGGGGGGTCACGGCACCGCCGGAGACCTTCATCATCGCCGGTGACGGGACGGTGCTGTTCAGGTTCGTGGGGCCGCTTGTCGGGACGGATTATGAGACCCGGTTCAAGCCGGAGTTGGAGAAGGCACTGAAGGCGGGCGGGTGACTGCCCGCGCGTGGGCGCCTTTTCAGATACAATAAAATCAATGGCCTGGTCGTGGGCGTTCAGGATGGGTTAACCTGAACGGGCGGTGGGCCAACCCCGCGGAAGGGGCGCGGGAACGGCCCACCCTACGGGCGGGCGCGTCAGGTCAGCGCCAAGGCCACGACGAAGGCAAGTCCGGCAAGAATCGTAAGGTCCACAGGGGCCGGGGCGCGCAGGCTCCGGCTGCCGGAAAGCGCGGTCTGCGGGCGGAGCGGGGGGAAGCGGTCGGACATCATCGAAGCCTTCTGGCTGGAACAGTGGCCAGACTTCGCCCGAAAGTGAGAACAAAAAGTGAAAGCCCGGGGATTGCCCGGGCCTTCTTTGGAAACAATCGGTTTCCGAAATCAGGAAGCTGCGAGGTTCCGCAGCACGTAGTGCAGGACGCCGCCGTTCTCGACGTATTCGATCTCGATGGCGGTATCGATACGGCACTTGATCTGGATGGTCTTCTCGGTGCCGTCCGCGTAACGGATCGTGCACGGCACGGCGCTGAGAGGTTTCAGTCCGCCTTCCAGCCCGCCTATGCTGACCACCTCGTCGCCCTTCAGACCCAGGGACTTGCGGGTGTCGCCGCCGGTGACTTCGCACGGGATGACGCCCATGCCGACGCGGTTGGAGCGGTGGCTACGCTCGAAGGATTCGGCGATCACGGCCTTGACGCCGAGGAGCGCGGTGCCCTTCGCGGCCCAGTCGCGGCTGGAGCCTGCGCCGTATTCGATCCCGCCGAAGATCACCAGTGGCGTGCCTTGCGCCTGGTAGGCCATCGAGGCGTCGTAGATTGAGGTCTGCTGGCCGTCCGGCCCCTTGGTGTAACCGCCCTCAACCCCATCCAGCATCTCGTTCTTGATGCGGATGTTGGCGAAGGTGCCGCGCATCATCACCTCATGGTTCCCGCGCCGGGCACCGTAGGAGTTGAACTCGGACACCGGAACTTGCCGCTCCGTCAGATACTTGCCGGCCGGAGTTGAGGCTTTGAATGAACCGGCCGGGCTGATGTGGTCGGTGGTGATCATGTCGCCCAGCAGCGCCAAGACCCGCGCGCCGGTGATGTTCTTGATCACGCCCGGCGTCGCCGACATGCCTTGGAAATAGGGCGGGTTCTGGATGTAGGTCGAGGTCGGCGGCCAGTCGTAGACCTCCGAGTCGGTGATCTGCACGGCCTGCCACTTGGCGTCGCCCTTGAAGACATCGGCGTATTTCGACTGGAAGGCCTGCCGCGTGACGACCGCGTGGACGATGTCGGCGATTTCCTTGTTCGTCGGCCAGATGTCCTTGAGGTAGACCGGCTGGCCGTTCGACCCGGTGCCGAGCGGTTCGGTGGTCAGGTCGATGTTCATGTCCCCGGCCAGCGCATAGGCCACGACCAGCGGCGGGCTGGCGAGGTAGTTCGCGCGGACATCCGGGCTGATCCGGCCCTCGAAGTTCCGGTTGCCCGACAGGACGGCAGCGGCGACAAGATCACCCTCGTTGATCGCCTTGGAAATCTCAGGCTGCAGCGGGCCGGAGTTGCCGATGCAGGTGGTGCAGCCGTAGCCGACAAGGTTGAAGCCCACGGCGTCGAGGTCTTCCTGCAGGCCCGCGGCGTTCAGGTATTCGCTGACGACTTGGCTTCCGGGGGCGAGGGAGGTCTTGACCCAAGGCTTGCGGTTCAGGCCCAAGGCGCGGGCCTTCCGCGCCACCAGACCGGCGCCGATAAGTACGTAGGGGTTAGAGGTATTGGTGCAGGAGGTGATCGAGGCGATCACCACCTTGCCCGAGGAGAGCTTGTAGTCTTCGCCCTCGACGGCGACTTCCACGCCCTGCGGGCGCTTGAAGCTTGCCTCCATCTCTTTGGCAAAGCTGGATTTCGCGTCGGTCAGCGGGAGGTAATCCTGCGGACGCTTGGGGCCCGAGATCGCCGGGACGATCTCGCCCATGTCGAGGTGCAGGGTCGACGTGTAGATCGGGTCGTAGTCCGGCCCGCGCCACATGCCGTTGGCTTTGGCATAGGCTTCCACAAGTGCGATGCGACCTTCGTCCCGGCCGGTCATGTGCATGTAGCGGAGCGTCTCATCGTCGATCGGGAAGAAGCCGCAGGTGGCGCCGTATTCTGGGGCCATGTTGGCGATGGTGGCGCGGTCGGCCAACGGCAGGTGGTCGAGGCCCTCACCGTAGAATTCGACGAACTTGTTCACCACGCCGTGCTTGCGCAGCATCTGCACGACCTTCAGGACGAGGTCCGTGGCGGTGGTGCCTTCGCGCATCGCGCCGGTCAGCTTGAAGCCGACAACTTCCGGGATCAGCATGGAAACGGGCTGGCCCAGCATCGCGGCCTCGGCCTCGATCCCGCCGACGCCCCAGCCGAGGACGGCGAGGCCGTTGACCATCGTGGTGTGGCTGTCAGTGCCGACAAGGGTGTCGGGGTAGGCCACCAGGTTGCCGTTCTGGTCCTTGTCAGTCCAGACGGTCTGCGCGAGGTATTCGAGGTTCACCTGGTGGCAGATGCCGGTGCCGGGCGGCACGACGCGGAAGTTGTTGAAGGCGTTCTGACCCCATTTCAGGAAGACATACCGCTCCATGTTCCGCTCGTATTCGCGGTCGACGTTCATCTGGAAGGCGCGGGGGTGGCCGAATTCGTCGATCATCACCGAGTGGTCGATGACGAGGTCGACGGGGACCAGCGGATTGATCTTCGCGGCCGAGCCCTTGAGGCCCTTTATCCCGTCCCGCATCGCGGCGAGGTCGACGACGGCGGGGACGCCGGTGAAGTCCTGCATCAGGACGCGGGCCGGGCGATAGGCGATCTCGATCGGGTTCTGGCCGTTCTGCTTGCCCCAGGTGGAGAAGGCCTTGATGTCGTCCACCGTGACGGTCTTGGCATCCTCGAACCGCAGCATGTTTTCGAGGACGACCTTGAGGCTGGCGGGCAGCTTCGAAAATTCGCCCAGGCCCGCAGCCTCAGCCGCGGGGATGGAGTAGTAGTGGACCGTCTGGCCCCCTGCGGTCAGGGTCTTGCGGGTCTTCGACAGGTCGTGTCCAACGGTGACGGTCATCTTATGGCTCCTTCGGAAGGCGGCTGCGCAAGGTTGTATACCATTGTATGCCGAATATCCAGCCCCGCGATGCGGCTTTCCTACAGCATGTGACAGGTCTCTCGCAAAACCTTGATTGGCTCGTGTCGGTGCGGCTTCCTATAAGGGAGTGGGGATCAAGGATCAGGATAGGCACCATGCGACATTTCGTCAGCGCGGCTTGCGGGTTGTGGCTTGCTGCCGTGGCGCAGGCCCAGGCCGAGCCGGTGGTGATTGTCGAGCTTTACACCTCGCAGGGGTGTTCGTCCTGCCCGCCGGCGGATGAGTTCGTGGCGATGCTGGCGTCGAACCCGCAGATCCTGCCGCTGGCACTGCATGTGGATTATTGGGACTACATCGGCTGGGCCGACAAGTTCGCACAGCCGAAGTTTACCGACCGCCAGCGCGCCTATGCCAAGGCGGTGGGGTCGCGGACGATCTATACGCCGCAGCTGATCATCGGAGGGGCGGACCGGATCGAGGGATTCGCGCCCGAGGAGACTGCCGAACGGCTGCGTGCGCACATGGAGGCGGGCACTCCGGTACGGCTGACCGTGACGCGTGAGGGGGACCGTCTGGTGATCCGGGCCGAGGCCGATCCGCCCCTGACCGAGCCGGTGCGGGTGCAGCTGGTGCGCTACAAGCCGGAAGAGACGGTGATGATCGAGCGTGGCGAGAACGCGGGCAAGACGGTCACCTACACCAACATCGTGACGTCGTGGGAGCGGGTTGGCGAATGGTCGGGGCAGGAGCCGCTGGAACTGACCACGCCCTTTGCCGGCGACGAGCCGGGCGCGGTGATCGTGCAGCATGAGGGGCCGGCGGCGATTCTGGCTGCAGCCCGGGTGGACTGAGCCAATCCGGGATGCCTCCCCACCTCACGCGCCGCCGCCCTTCCAGCGCCGGTGGATCCAGAACCATTGGCCGGGGTGGTCCTTGACCCGTGCCTCCAGCGCCTTGGTCACGGCGCGGGTCATCGTCTCGGCATCGCCATGCGGCACGGGCGCATCCAGTTCGACGCGGAAGCTTAGTCCGTCGGGCTGGCGGGTGGCGAAGAAGGGGATGAGATCGGCCTTGAGCCGAAGGGCCAGTTCGGCGGCCGACAGGGCGGTGCGGGCGGGATGGCCGAGGAAGTCCACGACCGGCGCGCCGGGCACGTCCTGATCGAAGAGCAGTACAAGCTGCCCCCCCTCTTTCAGATGCCGCACGAAGCCCGCCGTTCCCGCACGCCCCTGCGGAAAGACGGGGCCGCCGAATGCCTCCATCGTGCGGACGTAATGCGCGTTGAAGTAGCGGTTCGACAGGTTGCGGTAGAGCCCGCCGATGTCGAAGCCACGCGCCACCAGTGCTGCCCGCGCGGCCTCGTAATTGCCGAAATGGCCCGAGACCAGGATCACCGGCCGCTTGGCCGCCCGCGCCGCGACAAGGGCGTCGTATCCGGGACCTTCGGGCTTAAGCCCGGCGGCGCGGGCGGTGAAGGCGCGGGTCGAATAGTTCTCGATCAGGGTCCGGCCGGCATTGTCCAGCGAGGCGTCGGCAATCGCCTGCCGCCGCGCCAAGGGAAGATCCGGCCAGACGAGCGCCAGGTTGTCCAGAGCGCGCTGCCGGTAGCCTGCAACCCGCCCGATCACCCGGCGCATCAGCCAGCCGACGAAGGGCACACGCCATCGGTAGGGCAGGGCCAGTGCCAAGCCAATCAGCCCGCGCGCGGCTAGGTTGACCAGGAAATGGTCGGCACGGAAGGGCGGTTCGGCGCGGTCTGACATGCGGGCCTTGTGCTTCTGGCGGCTTCAGGGCGCGCGCGACGCCCGGTGCTCTCGGTGCCAGACATAAAGGCCGGCCCCCACGATCACAAGCGCACCGATCACCGTCCAGCGGTCGGGCCACTGGTCGTAAAGCACTGCCCCCCAGAAGGTTGCGAAGACGATACCCAGATAGGCGAAGGGTGCGACGATCGAGGCCTCGGTGATGGAAAAGCTGCGGATGATGCAGAGCTGCGCCCCGGTGCCGAGGCAGGCGATCAGGCCGAATTGCCACAGGTCGGCGGTGGCGATGGGCTGCCAGACGAAGGGCAGGGCGGCCCCGGCGACGATGGTTCCGAAAAGTGCCGCATAGACCATCGAGGCCCAGACGCTTTCCTGCGCCCCGATCTTGCGGGTCAGAAGCGCGCTTGTCGCGTAGGAAAGCGCGCAGAGCAGCGGCAGGACCGCCCACCAGGTGAAGACGCCCGCTCCGGGCCGGATCACCATCAGCGCGCCGATCAGGGCGGCCACGACGCCCGCGACGCGGCGGGGACCAAGCTTTTCGCCCAGAAAGAGGGCGGCCCCGAGCGTGATGAGGACCGGATTGATGTCGGCGATGGCGGTGGCTTCGGCAAGGCCGATGAACGGCAGCGACAGGAAGAAGAACGTGGTGGCCCCGAACTGCGAGGCCGAGCGCCAGAAATGCAGCACCGGAAAGCGCGTGCGCAGGACCGGGCCAAGGTGGTGGCGCAGGATAAGAAGGACCAACACCAGTTGTCCGGCGAAGCGGACCCAGATCACTTGCGGCGCCGGATACCGCGCGATCAGCCCCTTGGCGGTGGCGTCCATCGCGGTGAAGAGGAAGATCGCGAGGATCATCAGCGCCACGCCGCGCGTGACGGAAGAAAGGGGGGCGGCGGACATGGCCCCGTTCTAGGCTGTGGGGCGCGGGGCTGCAAGGGCGGGGGTCGGATCCTGGGCGTAGCCTGCGATACGGCCACAGAATAGCCGATGGTTGATGGGAGCTGCCGTCACACGGCGACAGCAGCCGGCGACGGTGACCCCCGCGACGCCGTCGCAACTGGGGACAACGCGGCAGCTTGAGGACAGGTGCCCCCGCACCGGACGTCACGCATTGGACGCAAGCCGGTTCATCGGACTGGCACCCCCCGGGCGCGAGGAGGCTGCGGGTCCCGCGCTGCTTGCGACGGCGGCCGCCTGAGTGCCGAGACCCGTCGCGTCTTCCTCCTGGATCAGGGTGATCTCGCCGCTGGTTTCAAGGGTCCGAATTGCGCCGATGATCGCGTTCATCGCCTCTTCGGCGTCCTTTTCCTTGACGCGGCCGCGGGTGCCCATCTCTTCGCGCAGGGCCTGGGCCATGCGCTGCGAGATGTTGGCAAGGATGAACTCTGCGGCGTCTTCCAGCCCCGGCTTGCCCATCGCTCCGGCAAGCGCGGTGACGAGTTGCGGCTGTTCGACCAGGCGGGTGATCTTCGGCATGTCGCGCGGGTTGAGGCGTGCGGGGATGTGGACGAAGGTGAAGATGGCCCGCCGCACCTCGGCCGCGAAGGCGGCATCCTCTGCCTCCAGTCCCTGCAGAACGTCATCGCGTGTCATTGAGGGCGAGACGTTCAGGATCGCGCCCACCCGTTCCACCGGGCCCTGGTCAAAGGCCTTGGGCGGTTGGTTGTCCAGTTCGGCCAGAAGGGCCGCGCCGATCCGGCGGACGGTGTCGGGATCGACATTCCCGGTCATCGACACCGCGTATGCCACCCGGCGGGCCCGTTCACCGGGGATCCTGGACAGAAGCTGGGCCGCCTTGCCGACGGGCAGCTTCGAGAGCAGGACCGCGCCAACCTCCACCGCCTCGTTCAGCAGGATCGGCAGCAGTCGGTCGGGGGGAATCTGGTTTATCCGCTCCCACGGGTCGATCTTTGACGAGGCGGAGGACATCCGGCGTAGCCGCTGGGCCGCCGATTGCGAGATATGGCCGTCCATCATGGCAAGGGCCCCGTCAATCCCGCCGGGGAAGGCGAGACCCACGGATTCGAGTTCCGTCAGGAAATCCGAGACCACCGCATCC
>JAIXSA010000031.1 GCA_027484915.1 Paracoccaceae bacterium
CGAGGTCGTCCGCCCCTACATCGAGCTCTGGCCCGAGAACCTGACCTTCAGCCACTACTACACCGCGATCTTCGATACCCAGATCGTGACATGGTACATAAACTCCGTTGCCGTGGCGGTCGGGGTGACTGTCATCACCATCGTCACCTCGATGCTCTGCGGCTATGCTCTGTCGCAGCTGAAATTCCCGGGTCGCAAGGCGCTATGGTGGTTGATCCTGGCCAGCTTCATGGTGCCCACGCAGGCGCTGATCATCAACCACTTCGTCCTGATCTCGCAGCTGGGCCTTATCAACACATGGGCCGGGATCATGCTGCCGCAGCTTATCCATCCGGTCATCATCATCGTCTACAAGCAGTTCTTCGACCAGGTCCCGAAGGATTTCCGCGAGGCCGCCGTGATGGACAACGCGGGCGAGTTCCGGATTCTCTTCAAGGTCTACCTGCCGATGAACTGGGGGGTGACCACGGCCCTTTCCATCGTCACCTTCATCTGGACCTGGAACGCCTTCCTCTGGCCTTTCCTGTCCGTCACCAAAACCGAGATGATGACCGTCCCCGTCGGCATCACCCAAGTCAACGACGCCTTCGGTGTCTACTATGCGCGGCAACTGGCGGCAGCGGTCCTTGCGGGCCTGCCGGTGGCGCTGGCCTACCTTCTGTTCCAGCGCAAGGTGACCGAAGCGATCACGCTGTCCGCCGGGATCAAGGGCTGACCTAGACAGTCAAAAGGCAATAAGAAAACCGGAGCCCCAAGGGCTCCGGTTCTGCTTTCCAGTACGCCTTCCGCCAACGGGCAGAGCGTTCAGACCAGAACAGCCCTGCCCTGCCCATCGAAAAGGTGCAGCTCGGCCGTGTCGAAGTCCAAACCGACGCGGTCGCCCGCCTTGACGGTGGACTTGCCGCCATCCTGCGCAATGACTTGCAAACCATCCGACAGCTTTGCGTAGACCAATGTCCGGTCGCCCAGCCGCTCCACCACCGTTGCCGTGGCCTTCGTCGCCCCCTCGGCCACCACGGTCAGCGCCTCTGGCCGGATGCCCAACTCCCACGGTCCATCGCCTTTGGGCTGCGCGGGCAAGGGGACGATAGCCCCATCCCCCAGTCGCACCGCCGGTCGGTCGCCCGCACCGCTCAGCGTCACCGGCAGCAGGTTCATTGCGGGCGAGCCGATGAAGCTAGCCACGAAGCGAGAGGCGGGGCGGGAATAGACTTCCATCGGCGTTCCGACTTGCTCGATCTGGCAGTTGTTCAGGATCACGATCCGGTCGGCCAAAGTCATCGCCTCGGTCTGGTCATGGGTCACATAGATCATCGTGGATCCTAGCCGCTGGTGCAGTTCCGCCAGCTCCACCCGCGTCCGAACCCGCAAGGCCGCATCCAGGTTCGACAAGGGCTCGTCGAACAGAAAGGCCTTCGGTTCCTTCACGATGGCACGCCCGATGGCCACGCGCTGCCGCTGTCCGCCAGACAGTTCCGCCGGTCGCCGCGCCAGAAGTTTCTCCATCTCCAGCATCCGCGCCGCCTCGGCCACCCGGGCCTTGATCGTTCCTTCCGGCAGTCCGACGTTCCGCAACCCGAAAGCCATGTTCTCGGCCACCGTCATATGCGGGTAAAGCGCATAGTTCTGGAACACCATCGCCAGGTTCCGCTGGCCAGGGGCCAGCGCCTCCGACCGCACCCCGTCGATCACCAACCCGCCCGCGTCGATGCTTTCCAGCCCCGCGATCATTCGCAAAAGCGTGGTCTTGCCCGACCCCGAGGGTCCCAGGAATACCACGAACTCACCCGCGCCAATCTCCAGGCTCAGATCGCGGATCACCTCGACCGAACCAAACTTTTTCGACACCCTGTCCAAGGCGATTCCGGCCATCGTATTCCTCCCGAAGCTACTGGATCATAGTTTCGGGTATATATCAGATGTCAAGCTGAAGCAGCGCCTGTCGCGGCATTTGCCCGCCCTCCGGCGGCAGGGTATTGCGGCAGCCACTGGGCCTGCGCGACCAACATCTCGTCCACCATCGACCAGACCTCTTCAGGGGTGCAGACGGCGCCCACCAGCGGGTCATGCAGGACCGCAAGCTTCAACACATCCACGTCGCCGGTGATGGCCGCCTGAACCGACATCCGCTGCACATCGACTGAGGCCTGGCACGTCGCCGCACAGGCCAGCGGCAGCGTCACGCCTTCGACCATGTTGATCCCGAAACGGTCGACCCAGCCCGGAGACTCTATGATGCAGTCGTCAGGCAGGTTGGTGATCACACCCCGGTTCTTCACGTTGAAATGACCGCGGTAGGGGCGGCCCGTCTCCAGCGCCTCGATGATGTGGGAGGCGTGTTCGTCGGTGCGTTTCCACTGCGACAGGGGCTTTTCGGCCTCTTTCAGCATCGTCGGATACTCGGTTTCGAACCAGTTCCGCGTCTCGCGCGTGTGGCGGAGATAGCCACCGGTCTCGCCGTGGATCCAGTCGTCGGTGCTGATCCAGTTCGGGATGTCCTCGCGCCGCTTCCGGTACCAAGGCAGGTATTCGGAGAGGTGGCCGTTCGATTCCGTGGAATAGAAGCCGAAGCGCTTCAGCACGTCGATCCGCACCTTTTCCTGACGCGAAAAGACCGGGTGCCGCTCGAAGGCTTCCAGCAGCTCGTCCTTCTCGATCTTCCGGCCCTTGTGCCGGATATCCAGGTACCAAGTCTGGTGGTTGATGCCCGAACAGATGATGTCGACCTCATCCATCGGCACACCCAATGCCGCAGCGATCTGGCGGTGGCCGTTCTGGACCCCGTGGCAAAGGCCCACTGTGTTCACCCCGCCATGGTCGATGGCAGCCCAGGTCATCATCGCCATCGGGTTGGCGTAGTTCAGCAGAAGGTGGTCCGACGGGCAGACCTCGCGGATGTCCTTGCAGAAATCCAGCATCGCCGCGATGCCGCGCTGCCCGTACAGGATGCCGCCCGCACAGATCGTGTCGCCAACGCATTGGTCGACGCCGTACTTCAAGGGGATGGAAATGTCGGTCGCAAAGGCCTCCACCCCGCCGATCCGCACCGTGTTCATCACGTATTTCGCGCCGTCCAGCGCCTTGCGGCGGTCAGTGGTGGCGGTGACCTTGGTCTTCAGGCCACTTACTTCGATCATCTTCCGGAGGATCTGCGCGATCATGTCCAGGTTCGCCTGGCTGATGTCGGTCAGCGCGATCTCGATCCCCTCGAACTCAGGCACCTTCAGGATGTCCGAGCAGAGCTTGCGGGTGAACCCGACGCTGCCTGCGCCGATGATGCAAAGTTTGAACGGCATGGCTGACCTCCCTTGAGATGGGGAAAAGGCTAGGCTTCCGGGCGCCACCCGTGTAGAGAAATCTTGTGCCAATCCGGGTAATTTCATGCTGTCCA
>JAIXSA010000084.1 GCA_027484915.1 Paracoccaceae bacterium
CGCCGGGCTACACCGTTCCGAAGGTGATCGAGAACTACCAGATGCGCTTCTCGGTCGGCTACCCGAACGAGGAACGCCCCGCCGCCCGCCCCTTCCGCACCACGCCGATGTACGACATCAACGACAAGCTGGGCGCGGTCTGGGGCCAGCAATACGGGCTTGAGGTGCCGAACTACTACGCCCTGCCCGGCGAGCCGCGCTATGAGACGCCGACCTTCAAACGCTCCAACGCCTGGGAGGCGACGCGTCAGGAAGTCATGGCGGTCCGCGAAGGCGTCGGCATCAACGAGCTGCAGAACTTTGGCAAATACTCGGTCACCGGCCCCAATGCGCGGGCTTGGCTGGACAAGATCATGGCGGGCCGCATCCCGAAGCCGGGCCGGTTGTCTCTGACCCCGATGCTGGCCCATTCGGGCAAGATCATCGGCGATTTCACCGTATCCTGCCTGTCCGAGACCGAATTCCAGCTGACCGCCAGCTACGGCGCGCAAGGCTGGCACTCGCGTTGGTTCGAGCAGAACGCGATGGACGGTGTGCGGGTCGACAACATCTCGGACGCGCGGTCGGGCTTCACCATCGCCGGTCCCAAAGCGCGGGAGCTACTGGCCCGCGTCACCCGCTCCGATGTCAGCGCTGAAGCCTTCAAGTTCATGGACGTCAAACGGATGACTGTCGGCATGGCCAACTGCATCGTCCAGCGCGTCAGCTACACCGCTGACCTTGGCTATGAAATCTTCACCGACCACATGTCCGTCCGCCATCTGTGGGACACGCTTTGGCCTGCCGGTCAGGACCTTGGCATCCGTCCCTTCGGGATGCGCGCGATGATGTCCCTGCGGCTGGACAAATGGTTTGGCTCCTGGGGCCGCGAGTTCAGCCCGGACTACACGCCTGCGGAAACCGGGCTGGACCGGTTCATCGCCTGGAACAAGCCCGCCGACTGGATCGGCAAGGCCGCCGCCACCAAGGAGAAGGCCGAGGGCCCGTCGCGGAAGTTGGTGCCCATCGTGGTCGACGCCAATGACGCCGACGTCGTGGCATGGGAGCCGATCTGGCTGGACGGGGCCGTGGTCGGCTGGTGCACCAGCGGCGGCTTCAGCCACTGGACCGGCAAGTCGGTGGCGCAGGGCTTCATCCCCGCCGACCGCGTGCAGGACGGGCTGGAGCTGGAAGTCGAGATCCTGGGTGAGCGGCGCAAAGCCCACGTCCACCTCGCCCCAATCTGGGATGACGTCGGCCGGATGCGCGCTTGACGTTAGGTCAAGCTCCGCTTGACAACCAGACCGGGTCGGATGGAGCATCTGCACATGCGACCCAACGTCCACATCCTTGTTCTGGCGGCCGGCTCGTCCTCACGGATGCGCGGCGCTGACAAGCTGCTTCAGCCGGTCAAGGGACGCCCGATCCTGCGGCTGGTGGTCGAAACGGCGCTTGCCAGCGGCGCGCCTGTCCTTGTCACGCTTCCCCCTGCGGCCAAATCGCGGCGGGAGGCTGTGGCGGACCTTCCAGTTCAGGTCGTTGATATCCCCGATGCGGCCCAGGGCATGTCCCGGTCGATTGTGCGGGGGCTTCACGCCATTCGCGAACCGGGACCGGAAGACGGGATAATGATCCTCCCCGCAGACATGCCCGGCTTTTCAGCCAAGGCCCTTGCCGACCTGATTTCGCGCTTCCGCGCTGAACCCGAGTTGATCTGGCGGGGCGGCAGCACAGACGGCACTCCCGGTCATCCGGCGATCATCCCACGTGATCTGTGGCCCGAGCTTGCCGCGATCACCGGCGACGAAGGAGGCCGGTCTGTCCTGCAGCGGCACATGGACCGGTTGCGTTTGGTGCCCCTGCCGGGCCAGATGGCCACACTGGACCTGGATACGCCCGAGGATTGGACAGCCTTTCTCGGCCGTCCCCTCCCCTTAGCCTGAGATCAGCACCCGCGCTTCATGCGCTTTCAGGGACATGCGCGCGGCCGGGAACACCGTCTCGTCGGTGATCAATTCGGGGAATAGCGCCAGGATTTCCGCCCGGGCTGCGTCCTCCAGCGCGTTCAACGTTCGCTCGGCTGGCTGGAAGCTTTCGGTCCAGATGCCTTCCGAAAGTACGATCTCGTGCCGGTCGAACAGGATGTGCACATAAGTGACGCCCTCGGACGGGAGCGCACGCGTGACCTCGGGCAGGCTCAGCAGGTGCTTGGCCGGGACGAGAACCTCGGTTTCGCCAAAATACATTTCGGCCCGGGCCCCCTCGATCAGAACGCGGTGTTGCGGGGACAGCATGATGCTGCGCTCCGGCCCAACCTCGCCCAAGGCACCCGCGCCAATGCGCACGGGCTGCAACTCGGGACGTGCCCGCAGGTCGGCCAGGCTCAGCGTTCGGCTGCCAACCCAGCGCAGAGGCTGCAATCCGTTGTCGCGTGTGACCACCATGTTGCCCGCGGTCAGATCCTCGACCACCACCAACCCGTCCGCGGTCAAGATCCGCGTGCCCGCCGTGAAGCAGACGATCACCAGGTTCTCGATATCGGTAAAGGTCAACGTTCCGATGATCGGGAAGCCGGGGCC
>JAIXSA010000033.1 GCA_027484915.1 Paracoccaceae bacterium
GAAGATCCGGGTCAGCAGCGTGGTGTGTTCGGGGCCGGAGGAGGAGCGGAAATCGGGGATGCGGCAGACGTCCCACAGAAGCTGGACGCGTTTCGGCTCGGTCAGGCGGTCCTGCACTTCGGGCAGGGCGGCCAGGGCCTTGAGGGCAAGCACATCGTCGGCATCCCGCGCGCGGGTGAGCCATTCATTGTCAGTCGGGGCTTCGAGGCTGCGGATCAGGCGGTCGGCGCTGGCGAAATCCATCGATTCGTTGCGCCAGTGCAGTTTCTTGACCGGAGCGAAGCGGTGGGTCTCTATCGCCTCGACCAGGTCTTCGTCGAAGGGCCGAGCTTCGCCGGTGACGCCGAAGGTCCCATCCTCGGTGTGCCGCCCGGCGCGGCCGGCGATCTGGGCCAGCTCGTGCGGGTAAAGTGCGCGCATCCGGCGGCCGTCGAACTTGGCGGTGGCCGAAAACGCCGCGTGCTTGATGTCGAGGTTGAGGCCCATGCCGATGGCATCGGTGGCCACCAGGTAATCGACGTCGCCATTCTGGTAGAGCGCGACCTGAGCGTTACGGGTGCGGG
Source organism: Paracoccaceae bacterium (assembly GCA_027484915.1). Taxonomy (GTDB): domain Bacteria; phylum Pseudomonadota; class Alphaproteobacteria; order Rhodobacterales; family Rhodobacteraceae; genus Tabrizicola. The sequence goes on from JAIXSA010000033.1 coordinate 564, forward strand.
GCGACAGCGCGCCCATGACCACGGCACAGCCGCCCTTTTGGCGGCGGATGAGTTCGGCGATGGCGTAGACGTTTTCGACCGAGAAGCCGACGATGGCCGACCGTTCCGGCATCCGGCTGATCTTCTTCGATCCGGCGTACTTCAGCGTCGACATCCGGTCGCGCTTGAGGAAGGTCACATGCGGCACGAGGCCAGCGATGGCCCCGCGCATGGTGTCGGAGCCGAGGAACAGGGTCTCGTTCAGGCCCCGGGCGCGCAGGAGGCGGTCGGTGAAGACATGGCCCCGGTCTGCATCGGCGCAGAGCTGGATTTCATCGACGGCCACGAAATCGGCACCGATTTCCAGGGGCATCGCCTCGGTCGTGCAGACCCAGTACTGGGTGCGGTCAGGGACGATGCGTTCTTCGCCGGTGACCAGCGCCACGACGGACGGGCCGACGCGGGCGACGATGCGGTCATAGACCTCGCGCGCCAGAAGCCGCAAAGGCAGGCCTATGACGCCGGTCCGATGGGCCAGCATCCGCTCGATCGCGTGATGGGTCTTGCCGGTGTTCGTCGGCCCGAGGACCGCCGTCACCCGCCGCGGGGCATCCATGACTTAAAGCTCCTGGCCCTCGGCCTCGGTCTCGAGACGCTCGATTGCCTCGGATGCGCCTTCAAGATGGGGATGGATGGCGAGAGCGGCCTTGTAAACCTCCAAAGCGCGTTCGGGCTTGCCGGATTCTTCCAGAATCATCGCCAGGCCCGAAAGCGCGCCGAAGTGTCGGGGGTTCAGGGTCAGGACCTTGGCGATGTCGGCGACCGAAGGCCCGAACTCGCCTGCCATGTAGTAGGCGGTTGCCCGTGCGTTCCAGGCTTCGGCAAAGTCGGGGGACTGGTCGATGACGGCAGTGAAGTGTTCGATGGCCGCAGCGGTATCGCCCAGGGCCATCGCATCCTTGCCGCGCTGGAGCAGGAGATCCATCGCGGGCGAGCCGGATTTTGACCATTCGATCCAGATTTCCGTCTCGATCCGGCCTGCCTCAGCCACCTCGGCGGTCTTCAGCCGTTCGAAGAGACCGTCGAGCTTGGCAGTGTCGTCGGCAAAGGCCACGGCGCAAGTCAGGAAAAACGGCACAAATGCCGCTACGATACGATTGAGAATGGCGGCACGGACACCCATAACGTGAAAGTAACCGATCCGCGCCAGATATCCAGTGCTGCAAGGGTCACGAACCGGAGACTTGTGATGAGCGAAATGATCGATGCCGCCGTAAGGGCGCTGAGTGCGAAACTGACGGGCGGATTCGACGGCCTGGCCAAGTTCGTCATCCCCGGCGAGGGGGCGATCATGCTGGACGCTGACGGAGTGCGGGCGGGTGACGAAGAGGCGGACGTGACCCTGACTGCCGAGGCGGAGGTGTTCCGCGCGATTCTGGAGGGCGAGATGAACCCGACGATGGCCTTCATGACTGGCAAGCTGTCGGTCGACGGCAACATGGGGCTGGCGATGAAGCTTGGCTCGGTGCTGGGGTGAAGGACGGCGCGCCGCCCGAAGCCCCGTTCCATGCCGGGGTGGCTGACGGTCCGCCGGGCGTGGTCGCGGTCTGGCTGCAGGCTGGCGCAGCGCGCATCCGGGTGGCCTGGTGGAAGGCGGGAAGCCGGGGGACGGTCGTGCTGTTGCCCGGGCGGACCGAATGCGTCGAGAAGTACGGGCGCGCGGCGGGTGACATGGTGGAGCGGGGGTTTTCCGTCATCACCATTGACTGGCGCGGTCAGGGCCTGGCGGACCGGGCGCTGCCGGACCCGATGACGGGGCACGTCGACAGCTTCGACGAGTATCAGCAGGATCTGGACGCCATGCTTGCCGAAGCGCGGCGTGCGGGGCTGCCGGAACCTTTCTACCTGATGGCTCATTCGATGGGCGGCTGCATCGGACTGCGTGCGTTGATGCGGGGCCTGCCGTTCAAGGCGGCTGTGTTCTCGGCCCCGATGTGGGGGATCGCGATGGCGGCCTGGCTGCGGCCCGTCGCCTCGGTCGTGGGGGTATTGGCACGGCCGCTTGGGCTGGCGCACCGCTACGCGCCGACAACGGGCGGGCAGGCCTATCTTGTCGCCCAGGCCTTCGAGGGCAACGTTCTGACGACTGACCGCGAGATGTGGGACTATATGCGCCGTCAGGTCGTCGAGGTGCCCGAGCTTGCGCTCGGCGGACCATCGATCAGCTGGCTGCAGGCCGCGTTGCGGGAATGCGCCGCGCTGGCCGCGCTGCCTGCGCCAAGGGTGCCGGTCGTTTGCAGCCTTGGCACGGCAGAGAAGGTGGTGGACGTGCCGCCGATCCATCTGCGGATGGCGGGGTGGGGGACGGGGCAACTGGACCTTTATCCCGGGGCCGAGCACGAGATCATGATGGAAGGCCCGGCGGCCCGCGCCCGCTTTTTCGACCGCGCCGCCGCCTTGTTCGAGGCCAACCGCTAAGGGAAGGTGGGCGGATCGCCCACCCTACGCCCGATCCTTGCGCGCGGCCGCAGCATCTGGAAGCCGCCGCCTTGTGTCCCTGCGCAAGTCGCCTGCCTACGACCCCGAACCCCGCCCCAAGCGGCCGGTGTCGCAGGGGAGCGGTGTCGTAGGGTGGGCGATCCGCCCACCGTCCCTTTGTCAGGCGCGTGTGTCGAGCTTCGCCTCGATGGCTGCCAGACGCTCCATCACCTTGGCCTCGAAGGCCTGGTCGCGCTGTTCCTCGGCCTCGCTGGCCGCTTCCTGCATCGAGTTCACGATGAGGCCGACGATCAGGTTCAGGACCGCGAAGGTAGTGATCAGGATGAAGGGCACGAAGAACGCCCAGGCATAGGGATAGACCTCCATCACCGGGCGGACGATCTCGCCCGACCAGCCCTCCAGCGTCATGATCTGGAAGAGGGTGAAGGAGGTGGCGGTCAGGCTGCCGAACCATTGCGGGAAGCTTGCCCCGAAGAGCTTCGTCGCCATGACGGCGGCGATGTAGTAGATGATGAGGATCAGCAGGAAGACCGAGCCCATCCCCGGCAGCGCGCGGCCAAGACCATCGACCACCCGCCGCAGGGACGGCACCGCAGAGACCACCCGCAGCACCCGCAGGATGCGCATTGCCCGCAGGACCGAGAAGCCGCCCGTGGCGGGCAGCAGCGAGATGCCGACGATCACGAAGTCGAAGATGTTCCAGCCCGACCGGAAGAAGCGCAGGCCAAGGGCATATAGCCGGAGTGCCAGTTCGACGACGAAGATCGTCAGGCAGATGCGGTCGATCGCAAGGATAAGGCCACCAGCGCGGGCCATCACCTCGGGGAAGGTTTCCAGTCCCAGCGTGACGGCGTTGACCAGAATGACGGCGATGATGAAGCGCGAGACGGTCGGGCGGTCAAGGAAGGCGGCAACGGCGGAACGGGCGGACATGGGACCTCGGGGAACCGGGAAAGCTGCAGCGGATATGAGTTGCCGACCCGCCCGCGTCCAGCCCCGGGGCGTTGGTTAACCGCCGTCCTGTGGCGCGCACGTCGTGCAGAGGGAAAGGCCGCCCGTCAGGTCGCGCGCGAATTCCAGGCTGCGGCCATTGAGTCCGGTCAGGACCAGGGTTCGATCATCGGCCCGGTCAAGACGGGTCATGACAGTCAGGGCGTCGAAATAGGTCTGTTCATCGTCCAGCCGGTCACAGGCCATCCGGGTCGCGCGCAAGGCGGTCAGGTTCATTTCGGGAAGCGTGGCACGGTTCTGGCCGCCATAGCTGTTGCAGGGCGCCTTGCCGGACACATCGCCGCTTGCCGTCATTGTCAGCGTCGCGGGGATGTCGACGATGTGGCCGTCAATGGCCAGAAGCTGCCATTCGACACCGGTCGGGTCCGGGGTCGGGTCCTGGGCTTGGGCCGTGGTGCAGGCGGTCATCGCAAGGGCGGCAAGCAGGGAGAGAAGACGCATGGCACGGGATCCTTCATCGCTGGAGATGATCCTTCGACGCGTCAGAAAGCCTCGGGCTTGGCTTCGCGCGCCATGTGGTCAAGGACGGCGTTTACGAACTTCGGCTCTTTCCCGTCGGGGAAGAAGGCCTTGGCCACGTCCACATATTCTGTGATCGCGACCTTGGGGGGCGTTGCCATGTCGACGAGTTCCGCCCCGGCGGCGCGAAACAGGGCGCGCAGGACCGGGTCGATCCGGTCGATCGGCCAGGCCGCGACCAGGGCACGGTCGGTCAACTGGTCGATCTTCGCCTGCCAGTTCACGGCGGCGCCAACGACGGCGCGGAAATGGCCCGCGTCGCCCTCGGCAAACTCGCCTTCCTCGTAGGTCGCGCCGAAACGGTGCGTCTCGAACTCGCGTGTCACGGCCTCGACCGTCTGGCCCGAGACCTCCATCTGGAAGAGCGCCTGCACGGCGTAAAGCCGGCTTGCGGATTTCATCTGGCGCTTTTCGTCGCGTTTGGCCGTGGTCATGCCCGGAAACCGATCCCCTTGGTCTTCCCGGCCCATTTGCGCGAGAGGGCGACCAGATGCAAGGCCGCCGCTGCGGCACCGCCGCCCTTGTTCTGGCCTGCGGGGTCAGCCCGAACTTCGGCCTGGGCGCGGTTTTCCACAGTGAGGATGCCGTTGCCGATGCAGGCGCCTTGCAGGCCCAAAAGGCTGATCGCGCGCGAGCTGTCGTTGCAGACGGTGTCGTAATGCGTCGTCTCGCCGCGGATAACGCAGCCAAGGGCGACGTAGGCGTCATAGTCCGCCAGCCGTTGCGCCATCGCGATCGCCGAGGGGATTTCCAAGGCTCCGGGGACTTCCACAAGGTCGACCTCGGCCCCGCAGGCCGCACCGACGGCACGGGCGCCGGCGACCAGATTGTCTGCGATGTCCTTGTAGTAGGGGGCGACAACGATCAACAGCTTGACCGGCTTGTCGAAGCTGGGGAGCGGCAGCGTGTAATGCGTCTCGGCGGTTGCCATAGGGTCACTCCTTCAGCGCGCGGGTGCCCGCGATGGTCAGGTCGTAGCCCTCCAGCCCGATCAGCTTGGGCGCGGCAGAGTTGGTGACCAGCGTGATCGCCGACAGGCCCAAGGCCGAGAGGATCTGCGCGCCGATGCCGTACTGGCGCAGCGTCTGGGGCGAATGCTCGCCGTCTTCAACCATCTTCATCGCGGTGTCGCGAAGAAGGACAACGACGCCGCGCCCCTCGGCGGCGATGATCCGCATTGCGGCGGGCAGGTCGCTGCCTTCCCCAAGGCCCAGCACATCTTCGAGAGGGTTCAGCGCATGGACACGGACCAGCACCGGTTCGGGGGTGGACAGGTCGCCCTTGGTCAGTACGACATGGTCAGCCCCCTGCAGATCGTCGACGAAGACCCGCATCAGCCAGTCGCCGCCATGCACCGAGGTCACGGCCTTGACCGAGCGTTCCTTGACCAGGTTGTCATGCTTGCGGCGGTAGGCGATCAGGTCGCTGATCGTGCCGATCTTGATGCCGTGCTTCTGGCCGAACTTGATCAGGTCGGGCAGGCGGGCCATCGTCCCGTCGTCGTTCATCACTTCGCAGATCACGCCCGAGGGGTTCAGCCCCGCCAGACGCGAGACGTCCACGGCGGCCTCGGTATGGCCCGCGCGGACCAGGACGCCACCGTCGCGGGCGCGCAGCGGGAAGATGTGGCCGGGGCTGGCGATGTCGGACGCGCGCTTGGTCGGGTCGGTGGCCACCGCCACGGTCCGCGCGCGGTCGGCGGCGGAAATGCCGGTGGAAATGCCCTCCACGGCCTCGATCGACAGGGTGAAGGCGCTGGAATGGCGGCTGGAGTTCTTCCGGTCCATCAGCTGAAGGCCAAGCTGGTCGACCCGGTCCGAAGTCAGCGCCAGGCAGATCAGCCCGCGGCCATGCGTCGCCATGAAGTTGATCGCATTCGGGGTGCACATCTGTGCCGGGATGACGAGGTCACCCTCGTTCTCGCGGTCTTCGTGGTCGACAAGGATGAACATCCGCCCGTTGCGGGCGTCCTCGATGATCTCTTCGGTCGAGGAAATGGCGTCAGAATATTCGGACATGGGGGCGGCCTCGCAAGCTCTCCCGGCCCATGTATCGCGGGGCGGGCGCAAAGGCCAGAGGGTGGCCCGTGCAGAGCGTCTGTGCATTCCGGCCGCGCAGCGCCGGTGCGGCGCGTCAGGTCCGCGCCGAAAGAACTGCCAGGCAGGCGACCTCGGCCAGTTGCTGGGTGGCGCCGAGGATGTCGCCGGTCTGGCCGCCGATCTTCCGCAGTGCGACGAAGGCGAGAAGAATCGCGGCGGCCAAGGTGGCAAAGACCAGAGCAACTGCCGTCCAGCCGCTCAGCGCCCCGGCAATCGCCGCAGCCACGGCCAGCGCGACCAGCGCCGTCGCCGGGCCGGGCTGCCCGGTGGCGTGGCTCAACCCCGCCCCGCGCGCGTTTGGCAAGAGCGCCATCACCAGGGCCATCGGCGCGCGCGAGAGCGACCCGGCGGCAATCAGCGCCGCCCAATGGCCGCCATGGACAAGGACTGCCGTCAGCGCGGACCACCGGGCAAGGCTGACCAGCACGAGGGCAAGGACACCGTAGCTGCCGACCCGGCTGTCCTTCATGATTTCAAGCCGACGTTCCCTGGTCCAGCCGCCGAAGAGCCCGTCCGCGGTGTCGGAGAGTCCGTCCTCATGCAGGCCTCCGGTCAGCATCGCCGAAAGCGCCAGGACAAGGGCAGCCGTCACGCCCGGTGTCACGCCAAGCCACAGGGCCCCGCTCGCCAGGGCCGCCCCGAGTGCCCCCAGCACCGCGCCGACCAGCGGCCAGGCCCAGGCCGAGGAGGCGCCTGTCGCCCGGTGGTTCGGCAGCGGCAGGCGCGAGAGGAGCGCGAAGGCGGACATGATGTCGCTGGGCAACCGAAGGGCGATGTCGCGGATTGGGGTCAAAGCGGCTTATCCCGGCTGGCGTTCACATGGGCCTTGGGGTAGCCCCAGACGGGAAAAGGTGCAATCCGGAGAACACGATGCCGTTCCAGACCCTTGCCGATGTCCGCGCGATGCTGGCCCGGCTTCCCGCCCCCGATCAGGCATCGATTTTGGCGGCCGAAGCACGGAACGGGCAACTGACCAAGCCGCCGGGCGCGCTGGGACGACTGGAGAAGCTGGCAATCTGGATGGGCGGCTGGCAGGGCACCGACAAGCCGACCGCCGACAAGCCGCAGATCGTGATCTTTGCGGGCAATCACGGGGTTACCGCCAAGGGCGTGTCGGCGTTCCCGGCCGAGGTGACTGCCCAGATGGTGGCGAATTTTGCCCACGGTGGGGCGGCGATCAACCAGCTGGCGCGGGCCTTCGGGGCCAAGCTCGACGTCCATGCACTTGATCTGGGGACCCCGACGGCCGACTTCACCGAAAGCCCGGCGATGACCGAGGACGAGGTCGTGGAGGCCATGCGCCGGGGGTATGAGGCGGTCAACCTCGAAGCCGATCTTTTCGTCGCCGGCGAGATGGGCATCGGCAACACCACGGCGGCGGCGGCCATTGCCACGGCGCTTTTTGGTGGCGTGGGCTGGGCCGGGCGCGGGACGGGGGTGGATGATGCGGGCCTGCGCCGCAAGGAAGCGGCCGTCGCAGCAGGGCTTGAGCGGCACAAGGCGGTTCTGGACGATCCGCTGCAGGTCCTGCGCTGCCTGGGCGGGCGCGAGATCGCGGCGATGGCCGGGGCCTATCTTGGCGCGCGGATGGGCCGGGTGCCGGTGATCCTGGACGGGTTCATCGCCTGTGCGGCGGCGGCAGTGCTGGAGAAGGCCGCGCCGGGGGCGCTGGATCACTGCGTCGCGGGCCACCAGAGCGCCGAGGGGGCGCATGCGCGGCTGCTGGAGAAGCTGGGCAAGGAGCCGCTGCTGTCGCTGGGCCTGCGGCTGGGCGAAGGGTCGGGCGCAGCGCTTGCGATCGGGGTCGTGCAGGGGGCGGTGGCTTGCCATTCCGGGATGGCGACCTTTGCCGAGGCCGGGGTCGCGGCAGGGGCCTGACCCCGCGTGCCCACGCGTGGGCATTGTCTTCGCCTGTGCAAAATCAAAGGCTTACGCGGGGACATTTACGGTTTAGCAAGCATGGCGCGTCGGAGATTTCGTCGCTCTTCGCAGGTCGTCTGCGAGGCGGAGACGGCGTTGAATGAGGAGCCTGTCCGTCAGGCCTTCGGCATCTTCAGGCTGATCAGCCGACCACCCTTCTGGTAGCGGACCTCGGTCTCGGTGATCGCCTTGATGGTGCCGCCGTCGATCTTGTCGCCGACCTTGACCTTCTTGTACTTGCCGTTCGACTGCCGGACCAGCGCATAGCGGCGCGAGTCGGTGCCGTAGGTCCCGATCAGGTTGATCTTCGACAAGTTGATCGCATTCGCGAAAGTCGCCTGTTTGGCCACGCTGGCCTTGGTCGGGATCGAGGGTGCGGCGCGCTCAGTCTCGGGCTCGTCGAGTTCGGCGATCTCTTCGGGCTTGGCATCCGGGGCTGGCGCGGCGGCGGCGACCTCGACTTCGGGTTCCGGAGCAGGCTCGCGGACGGCGGCGGCGACGGCGGCCTCGACGGCAGAGGTGAAATCGTTGGGACGCGCAGCGGGCCGCATCGAGATCGCGATGATCGAGGGGTTCTGGGCCTCAAGCGCGGCGGCTTCGGCCAGCTTAGCCTCGGCTTGGGCGGTCAGCGAGGCGGCCTGCGCGCCCAAGTCGGCGGTTTCGGTCGGGGCGGCGGCGGCTGCGGCGGCGGTCACGCTTGCGGGGCGCGGCAGCGGGCGCGGGCCAGCGAATTCTGTGGCGGTCTCGGGCGTCAGGGCGGCGTCGTCCGGCAGCGTCGCGGGCACCAGTCCCTCGGGGCGGGGACGGGGGCGGAAGCCGGCCAGCGCCGGATCGGCGGGCGGCAGCTCGACAGCGGGCGCGCTATCGCCGGCGGTGACAAGCGACGCATCGGCGGTCGTCGCGGCGGCAGGTGCTGCATCGGCGGCGGGGGCTGGAACGGGCGCGGCCGCCAAGGCGGCGGCCGTTGCGACTTCGCTGCGCGATGGCGGTATGAGGGGCGGCTTCCCTGCGATGAGGAACACGCCCTCGGGACTCATGATGCCGTCAGGGGTTGGCATCAACAGGCCGTTGGCGTCGAACTTGTAGACAGTGCCGGGGGCCGGGGGCGGCATCACCGGATCTGGCAGGGTATCCCGCGTATCGGCCAGGGCGGGCAGGGCGAGAGCGTCAAGCGCCGGGGGCGGCGCCTCCATCGCGGACAGGAAGATTTCATCCTGATCCTCGACCGGGGCAGCGGCAGCAGAGACATCTGTCGCGACCACCGTATCCGGAGCCGGTTCCGGCGTGGGTTCCGGCGCAAGATCTGCGGTCGTGGCTTCGGTGTCTTCAACAGGCTGCGCCGCCGGGTCTTCGGTCACGGCCAGGTCGTCTGCGGCTGCGGGGTCAGGCTCGGTCGCGGCGATGTCGGCGGTGTCCTCCCCGCCCATGTTCACCGGAAGGCTTTCCGTCGCCAGGTCCTCGACGCTGGCAGCTGCCGTGCCCTCGGCCTCGGGGATGGGATCGGTCATCCCCTCCGGGTCCTGCATGTCGGCCAGCATCTCGTCATCGACGCCCGGCACGACGTCGGTCGCGGCGGCGGTCTCTTCGGTGGGGGCGCCGTTGCCGCCGACGAAATACGAGGCCCAGGCCGCGACGAGGGCAAGGAACAGAAGGAGTAGCCCGACCATCACCATGAACACGGTCCCGGTCCGCTTCTTGACGGGGGCTACTGTGCCGAAGGTGCCGCCGGGGCGGGCGGGGGATTTCACCGTGGTCGGCCCGCCAATGGGGGGACGCGGAATCTCGCTGTTCTTGAGCTTGGGCTTCGCACGGGTTCCGGGGATGGTCGGCGAGGTCACAAGGCCGGGGAAGCCCTTGCCGTTGGCGGGACGCGCCGCCGGGGCGGGTCTGGCGCTGGCGGGGGGTGGCGCGGCGCGGGTCACCCCTTCCATCGGCCGTGCCGCACTTTCGGCGGCGCTGCGGCGGCTGGCGAAGGCGACCATCGCGGCAGAGGGCGGGGCAGGGGGAATTTCGTCGTCGAGGTCATCGGCCGCGAGCGTTGGCGCACTGGGCGATGCGGCCCGACCGTCGCCTTCGGGGAAGGCGGAGGTGTCGGTGACATGCGCGAAGGGCGCTTCCTCGGCCTCGGGGGCCGGGGCGGGTTTGGCGGCGACTTCAGGTTCGGCCGCTGGGGGGGCAGGTGGCGCTTCGGCGATGGCTTCGCGTGCCAGAATCGTCTCTGGCTCTGGCGCGGGGTCCGCATCGACCAGATCGGCGAAAGGATGGGATGAGACCGGCGCGGGGTCCGTTGCTGGCGCGGCCTCTTCAGGAACCTCGGCGCTCAGGGCTTCGGCGAGGCCGGGAAGGTCTTCGTCGGCCTGGGGAGAAGGCGCGGCTGCGACCGGTTCCGGCGTGGGCTCAGGTTCAGCGACGGGTGGGGCGACCGGCGCCGACGGAGCGGCCTCTTCCTCGCCCGGTTCGGCCTTGGGAAGTTCGCGGTGGAGGATCGAGACCGGCTCGCGGTCGCGGTCGACGGTTTCGTCTTCGGCCAGGATCGAGGAGGCGGCGGCGCTCGGGCCGAACCAGGGCTCGCCGACAAAGGTGCCCTCCTCGGGGATGGCGACGAACGAGACCGGGTTAAGCCGATGTTCGACAGCGAATCCTTCCGCCTGTTCAAGGGTTTCGCGGGCGATGACGGCGACCTTGAGCGTGGTGCCCTTGCCGGACCAATCGAAAACCAGATCCTCGACCGCGTAGGGTGTGCGGCCTTCCAGCGCCACGGCGATCTGGCGGCGCTTTTCTTCGCGGCTGGGGCCGGGGGCGTAGATCTCGGTGTAGAGGATCTGGCTGTTCGGCAGGATCAGTTTGGTCGCGACACCAAGCGGCGACAGACCCAGCGCGGTCTTGCGCAGGTAGTCCATCGCCTCGGGCAGGTCGGGGGCATCGAAGGCAACCTCGCCGATCGAAAGCCAGCCTTTTGGCGTCCGGTGCAGGAGACCAATGGTCTCGCGGGTCAGGTCAAGGGCAAATGTCGGTTTCATGTCGCGGGTCTAGCACGGAGTCTGGAGGTGCTGGAACGTCCGCCAGCGGTCCCGCGCAGGTTTAGAGCAGCTTTTCGCCGAAGGGAAGGAAAACGGCCAAGGAAGTCGTTGCGGCATGCGTCACAACTGCGAAATGTCACGCAAATCGAAGGAGACCCCCATGCGTGTTCTGTCCGCCCTGATCCTGACCACCGCGCTGGCTGTGCCGCTGGCCGCCCCCGTCATGGCCGATGAGGTGACCCGAACCATCAGCGTGACCGGCACCGGCACCATCGAGGCGGTGCCCGACATGGCGACGCTGATGATCGGCGTGACCACGCAAGGCGCCACTGCCGCCGAGGCGCTGGCCGCGAATTCGAAGGCCACCGATGCGGTGATCGCAAGGCTCGCGGCCTCCGGCGTCGAGGCGCGGGACATGCAGACGTCGAACCTGTCGATCAACCCGAACTGGACCGGCTATGACAGCTCTACCCCCACGATCTCGGGCTATGTGGCGATGAACATGCTGACCGTGCGGGTCCGGGCGCTGGACACCACGGGGGCTGTGCTCGATGCGGCGGTGGCGGACGGGGCCAACACGCTGAACGGCATGTCTTTCGGGCTGGCGGACCCCGAGCCCGCCTACGACGAGGCGCGGAAGGAAGCGGTTGCCGATGCCCGCGCCAAGGCCGAGCTCTTAGCCACTGCTGCCGGGGTCAAGCTAGGGCAGGTCGTCTCGATCAGCGATGCAGGCGCGATGACCGATCCGGCGCCGATGTACCGTGATGCCGTCTCGGCCGCGCCGGTGCCGGTGGTGGGGGGCGAGCTGGGCCTGGTCGCAAACGTCGCCGTGACCTGGGAAATCGCCGAGTAGGCGCACCGGCGCAACAGCCGGCGGAAAGCGCGGGGATTCCGCCGGTTCTGTCATGATTTGGCCCAAGTCGCCGGGCAAACAGGCACAAAAGAAAGCCTGGCCTGAGCAGAGGTTACATTTTGTTTCGCAGTCCTCTCGGGGTGATCATCTTGGTGATTGGTGCCTTGATCGGCATCGGCTTTGCCGTCCTGCGGTATCAGGTCCTGGATGCTTTCATCCCGAAGGAAGCCCTCGCCGCGATCGAGAAAGCCAGGACTGCCCTTGGCGACGTAGGGGAACTGACCGCGCAGGGGGCCAAGCGTGTCGTTGTCTCTTCGACGAAGGAAGGCCCTGGCCAGTACCTGATCGACGGTCCAGACGGGCTGAGTGTCGAAGGTCCGATTGCCGCGATGGCGGGTAATTGGCCGGTGTTGATCAGCGACGTGATCGATGGCTACGGCACCGAGGTGGGTTCGGATGCGCCGGCGGAGGTGATGACGATCCGGCCCATCTCGGGCTGCCGGCTGACACCGCCGCTGGAGGGGACGGAAGTGGGGCATGTCACCGCCGGGGTGACCGGTCTGGACCTGCCGATCCTGACCTACAACGACACCGACCTTGCCGCTGCCGTCCAGCTTTTCGTGAACCTCTACCGGGAGGCTGGAAATGCCGAGATCAGCCCGCCTGCGGAATTGGCCTACGAGGTCTATGACGTCGCGGTGACCGAAACGCGGGCTCCGGTCTATCTGGTGCTGGAAAGCTTCGTGCGCAACCGGATATGGAATATCCACCTTGCCCCCGGCGCACGGATCGAACGGGTGGTTCTTCTGGGCGGGATGCATTCCGGGGTGGCAAATCTGGACCCCGTCGTTCCGGTCGAGGTGTTGCCCAAGTCCGAGATGACCGCCTGCGGGATCGAACCCGCCTATGAGTTGAACCGGGGCCACCGATTCTTCCAGATCCTGGCGGACGGGAGTGCGACCGAAAAGGCAGAGGCGGAAGCGCGCTACGCGGCCCTGCAGGACGCCATCGCCGCCTACAACACCTGGTTCCGTGACAGCTTCGGCGTCGTGGCCGATACCTCGCGGGCGGGGTTCGGCGGCACCATCTCGGTGGTGGGGCCGCAGCCGGGGGCGCAGGATCCCAAAGCCGTCTATGCCTCGATCCAGGGCTCACGCATCCGGATGACGCAGGATGTTTACGTCGAACTGCAGGGCCAGGTTGCGAAGGGCGAGGATTTTGCTGCGCGCGTCCGGGCCATTGCCAAGACTTTCGCATTTGGCGATCTGACGACCCTTCGCCAGGGGGTGAAGTTCTGATGCTGCGGCTTCTGATCGGCACAGGGGTGCTGCTGATGACGGTCGGCTTCGGCGCGGCCGGGTGGCAATACTGGCAGTCGTTGCCCAAGTCCGCTCCGGCCGAGCCTGTGGCGGCGGCCGTCGCCGTCCCGGCCCCAGGTGTGCAAAGCTGGCTGATCTCGCCTGCTGGTGGCCTGATCCCGCAAGCCGAGGTGCAGGCCTATCTTGCGCAGGATCGGTTCGTCCCGACCCGCACGGTCCGGATTGAGCGTCAGGCGAACCTTGTCGACCTTCTGGCCGCGGGCGAAAAACTGCCCGAGCCGGCCTTCCTGCAGGTCCTGGCCGACATCCGCGCGCCCAAGGTGGCCGACGGGCTGTGTCCTATCCTGAAAGAGGCGCTGGCCGAGGACTGCGCCGTGCAATCGGCCCGGGTGGTCGAAGGCAGCGTCGATCCGGTGCAAGGCACCGCGCTGTTCCAGATCGAACTGGTCTATCGGCTGCGGACCGAAGGCGTGGAAATGCCCGACCTTGCGGCGCATGTGCTGCGGTCGGATGACTTGGCTCTGGACCTTGAGGCGGGGGCCGAGGGCACGGCCAGTCCCGAGGCTGCCTTGCGGGCCACGCTGGCTGCGGTATCCGAAGCCTGCGCGGCCGAAACCGTGGGGGAAATCTGCCGACCGATGCTGATTGGCTTCGACTGGACGCCAGGACAGCCCGTTTCGGCGCGGGCCGGGATTGCGTGGCTTGACCCGCTGCCGAAGGGAATGTTCGTGGCCCCGCCGCTGGATACCGCTCCGGGCGGCTGAGCGGCGGGACGGTTCAGGCGGTGGCCTTGGCCAGCGCCTGGTCGAGGTCGGCGATGATGTCGCGCACGTCCTCGATCCCGATGGACACGCGCACCGAATCCGGTGCGGCCCCGGCCTTGACCTGGGCGTCCTCGGTCAGCTGTCGGTGGGTGGTCGAAGCCGGGTGGATGATCAGGCTGCGGGTGTCACCCAGGTTGGCGACATGAGAGAAAAGCTTCACGTTGTCGATCAGCTTCACGCAGGCCTCGTAGCCCCCCTTGATCGTGAAGGTGAACAGCGCGCCGGGACCCTTGGGCGTGATCATCTTCGCCAGGTTGTGGTAGGGCGAGGACTTGAGGCCCGGATAGGTGACTTTGCCCACCCGAGGGTCCTGTTCCAGGTATTCCGCGACGATCTGCGCGTTCTCCACATGCCGCTGCATCCGCAGGGCCAGCGTCTCGATCCCCATCAGCGTGTAATGCGCGCCCTGCGGGTTCATGGTCATCCCAAGGTCGCGCAAGCCGATGGCGATGGAGTGGAAGGTGAAGGCCATGTTGCCCAGCGTCGGATGGAAGACGAGGCCGTGGTAGGCGGGCTCGGGCTGGGAGAGGGAGGGAAACTTGTCGTCCTTCGACCAGTTGAAGTTTCCAGAGTCCACCACGATCCCGCCGGTGACGGTGCCGTTCCCGGTCAGGTACTTCGTGGCCGAATGGACCACGAGCGTCGCGCCGTGCTCGATGGGGCGGCAAAGGTAGGGCGACGCTGTAGTGTTGTCGACGATCAGCGGGATGTGCGCCTGGTTCGCCACGCGGGCGATGGCGGGAAGGTCGCTGAGCGCGCCGCCGGGGTTGCAGATCGTCTCGCAGAACAGGGCGCGGGTGTCGGCGTCGATAGCGGCCTCGATGGCTTTGGGGTCGTCGAAGTCGACGAACTTGGCGGACCAGCCGAACTTGCGTATCGTGTTGGAAAACTGCTGGATCGTGCCGCCGTAGAGCTTGGTGGAGGCCACGATGTTGCGGCCGGGGGCCATGATCGGGAAGAGCGCCATGATCTGCGCCGCGTGGCCCGAGGAGCAGGCGATGCCGCCCGCGCCGCCTTCGAGGGCCACCACGCGGTTCGCAAGCGCGGACACGGTGGGGTTCGTCAGGCGGGAGTAGATGTAGCCGACCTCTTGCAGGTTGAAGAGCTTGGCCGCGTGGTCGGCGTCGCGGAAGACGAAGGCGGTGGACTGGTAGATCGGAACCTGCCGGGCGCCGGTGGCGGGGTCCGGCGCGGTGCCGGCGTGAATGGCAAGCGTCTCGAAGCCGAGGGGTCTGTCGGTCATGGGGTCCTCCCTTGTTTGGGGCGAGGGTAGGGGGGAACGGGGCGGCTGGCAACGGGGAGCTCGCCACGCGCGGCGCGTTTCGCCGAGATAAGGAAATCAATGGCTTGGGCTCGGGCGTTTACGGAAGATTCATCTTTTCCCGGAGGTTGTGGGAGAAGGAACATTGCGGGTGCGGGGCATTCCGTGGTTGGTTTGACCGCGCCTTTCCCGGAGACAAACGATGCTGACCCCCTTCCACCTTGCCTATCACGTCACCAGCCTTGAGGAGGCGCGGGCCTTTTTTGGTGGGGTCCTGGGCTGCCGCGAGGGGCGGTCGACCGAGACCTGGGTCGATTTCGACTTCTTTGGCCACCAGATCAGCCTGCATCTGGGGACGCCGTTCGCCACCACGAACACTGGCAAAGTCGGGGACAAGCTGGTGCCGATGCCGCACCTGGGGCTGGTGCTGCACCTGCCGGCCTGGAAGGCGCTGGCGGACCGGCTGACAGCGGCGGGGGTGGAGTTCGTCCTGCCGCCGCAGGTCCGATTCGAGGGGCAGCCGGGGGAGCAGTGGACGATGTTCTTCCGGGACCCGTCGGGCAACCCCATCGAGGTGAAGGGGTTCGCGCGGATGGAGGCGGTCTTCGAGGGGTGACTGGTCCCCGCCAGACATACTGACCGACGGACGTTCGGCTGCGCGTCCTGGCCACGGCAAGTCCGGTTGGCGGGGCGAGCGGAGAACCATGTTCTTTTTTGATCCGGGTGGGAACCCGAACAAACTGCAGGGGGTTTGCGACATGGCAGCGATGTTCCGCTGACCAGAGCGGGGAAGGGCGAAACAAGGGCCGGTCCCCGGGTGTCAGGTGTAGACTTGGCGCGGACTGACGGTGTTGTTGCGACGAGGATACCCTCTGCCCACCAAGACTTCGCTGCGTCCCCCCGTGTCCGATATCATCGAGGGCGTCCAGATCGGCATCTATGTCTGGCTCCCGCCGACGGACGAACTTCACTGGTCGGCCGAGCTTGTCGGACTTTACGGCGTGACGGAAGCCCCAACCACCGAGCAGGAGTTTGCGAAGCTTCTGCACCCCTTGGACCGAACGCGCGTCGAGGGCGAGACGTCGACCTTTCTGGGGTCGGACGCGCAGGGCTACAGCCATTCCTTTCGCATCCTGCGGCCCGATGGCAGCGAGCGGATGATCCTGGATCGCGCGGTGATCCAGCGGGACGCGGCGGGAAAGGCGCAGGTCGTGCGGGGCGTCAACGTGGACGTGACGGACGACGTCCGCTTCATGGAGTCGCTGGAGGACCGGCTGCGGGCCAGCGAGGGACGCTATGCCAAGCTGTTCGATGCCATCGACGAAGGCTTCTGCATCGTCGAGGTGCAGCAGGCCCGGCCGGATGGCAGGGTCGACTACCGGGTCATCGAGGCCAACCCTGCCTTCTATGCCAGGACCGGCTTTCCGCCGGATATCCTGGGGGCCTGGCTGCGCGAGGCCGCGCCGGGACTGGAGGAACACTGGTTCGAAACCTATGGCCTGGTGGCGCGGACCGGCACACCGATCCGGTTTGCCGATGCCTCGAAGCTGCTGGGGCGCTGGTTCGACGTCTATGCCTTTCCCATCGACGCGCCGGGTGACAACCATGTGGCGATCCTGTTCAACGACATCTCGGCGCGCATGGCCCAGGAAGAGCACACCCAAGCGCTGATCGAGGAGATCAATCACCGATCAAAGAACATGCTGGGCGTGATCCAGGCCATTGCCCGGCAGACCGCAGTCGCGGGGACCGAGGCGTTTCTGGACCGTTTCGGCAAGCGGATCTGGGCGCTTGCGGCCTCGAACGACCTTCTGGCGCGCAATGGGTGGGGCGCGGTCGCGCTGGAGGAGCTTATCAGGTCGCAGCTGACGCCCTTCGCCGACCAGATCGGCCAGCGCATCCTGCTGGACGGACTACATGTGCAGTTGAACGCCTCGGCCACGCGGTCGTTGGGGATGGCCTTCCATGAGCTTGCCACCAACGCCGCGAAGTATGGCGCGCTGTCGGATGTGGGTGGAAGCATCCGGATCGCCTGGTCGATCAAGCCGGAAGACCGCCGCATCCTGCGCATTTCCTGGGTCGAGTCCGGAGGTCCCCCGGTGATGCCACCGGAGCGGAGCGGTTTCGGCTCGAAGGTGACAAAGCAGATGGTC
Source organism: Paracoccaceae bacterium (assembly GCA_027484915.1). Lineage (GTDB taxonomy): Bacteria > Pseudomonadota > Alphaproteobacteria > Rhodobacterales > Rhodobacteraceae > Tabrizicola. The sequence goes on from JAIXSA010000033.1 coordinate 18,021, forward strand.
GAGGCCGAGACGAAGGGCCGCGTTACGGTGGATTATGCGGCGGACGGGCTGTGCTGGTGCCTTGAAGCGCCCCTTGACCCCTTGATCTGACCCGTCGCCGTTTCGAATCCGATTGCCATTGCTGCGTGTCCGGCCAACTCTTGCCCGCAAACAAGGGGGTACGGCATGGCGACGGAATCCGCGGGCGTTGATCTTGTTTCGGTGGTGACCTTGCTGGGCGCGGCCGTGGTGGCGGTGCCGGTGTTCAAGCGGATCGGGCTGGGGTCGGTCCTGGGGTATCTGGCGGCCGGGCTGGCGATCGGGCCGTTCGGGCTGGGGCTTTTCTCGGACCCGATGGCGATCCTGCATGTCGCCGAACTCGGCGTGGTGATGTTCCTTTTCATCATCGGGCTGGAGATGGAGCCGTCAAAGCTTTGGGCGATGCGGCGGGATATTCTGGGGTTGGGGCTGCTTCAGGTCCTTTTGTGCGTGGGCCTGTTGGGGCTGGTGGGCGTGGCGCTGGGCTATCCCTATGCGGGGTCGCTGATTGCGGGCGCGGGGTTCACGCTAACCTCGACCGCCATCGTGATGCAGATGCTGCAGGAGCGGGGGGATATTTCGGCGCCGAAGGGCCAGCGGATCGTCTCGATCCTTTTGCTGGAGGACCTGGCGATTGTGCCCTTGCTGGCGCTGGTCGCGTTTCTGGCGCCTGGCGGTGGGGAGGTCACGCTCATGGACCGTGCGCAGGGCATCGGGATCGGGCTTGCGGCGATTGCGGCGCTGGTGGTGGCGGGGGTGTACCTGCTGAACCCGATGTTCAGGCTGCTGGCGGCGGCGCGGGCGCGAGAGGTGATGACGGCGGCAGCGCTGCTGGTGGTGCTGGGGGCCGCACTTTGGATGCAGCTTGGCGGGCTGTCGGCGGCAATGGGGGCGTTCCTGGCTGGGGTGCTTTTGTCGGAGTCGAGTTTCCGGCACCAGCTTGAGACGGATGTGGAGCCGTTCCGGGGGATCCTTCTGGGCCTCTTCTTCCTGGCCGTCGGCATGGCGCTGGACCTTTCGGTTATCGCAGACAACTGGCGGCTGATCGCCGTGAGCGTCCTGTCGCTGATGGTGCTGAAATCGCTGATCATCTATGCGGTGGCCCGGGTCAACAAGGCGACCCATGCCGAGGCGCTGGAGCGGACGGTGCTGATGGCGCAGGGCGGCGAGTTCGCCTTTGTCCTTTATTCGGCGGCGCTGGCGGTCGGGCTGCTGACCGGGGAGGACGCGGCGATCCTGAACGCGATCATCATCGTCTCGATGGCGCTGACGCCCTTGATGGTGATCCTGCATGACCGGTTCCGCCGCGCGCCGCAGGTGTCGCTGGAGGGGATGGAGGCGCCCGACGGGCTGAAGGGGCAGGTGCTGGTCGTGGGCTTTGGCCGCTTTGGCCAGATCGCAAGCCAGCCCCTTCTGGCGCGGCGGGTGGAGGTCACGATCATCGACGATGACCCCGAGATGATCCGCGCGGCCGAGACCTTCGGCTTCAAGGTTTGGTTCGGGGACGGGACGCGTTTGGACATCCTGAAGGCGGCGGGGGCCGAGACGGCGCGGGCGGTGCTGATCGCCACCGACAACAAGGAGACGACCACGCGGATTGCCAAGCTGGTGAAGCACGAGTTCCCCGGCGCGGTGGTGCTGGCACGCGCCTGGGACCGGGCGCATGCGCTGGAGCTGATCCGCGAGGGCGTCGATCACCAGATGCGCGAGGTCTTCCACTCGGCGCTGGCGCTGGGAAGCGAGGCGCTGGAGGTGCTGGGGGTCGACCCCGACGACATCGGGGCGATCCAGGAGGGCATCCTGCGGCGTGATGCCGAAAGGCTGGCATTGCAGATGACGGGCGACATCTATTCCGGCAAGAGCCTGATCATCGGCAATGCCGAACACACGGTGAAGGCGTCCTAGGCGGGCGCCCCTACAGCGCGACGCTCGGTCGGTTCGGGCGGGGTCATCAGGCTTTCCAGCTTGGCCTTTACCGCCTCGGGCCAGGGCATCGAGGTATGCTTGTCGAGCCAGGAGGCCGCAAGGACCTGTTCCACCGACCAGCGGTGTTCGTCGCCGCAGTGGATGGTGTGGTGGAGGCGGACCGAGGATTTGCCGACCTTCAGGATCGAGATGCGGAAGGTCAGCTTGTCGCCGAAGAACGAGGGCTTCGAGAAGTCGCAGGACAGATGCACGGTGGGCGTGCCCCAGCGCTCGTTCCAGATGATCTCGTGCCAGGGCCAGCCGATGTGGGCCCAGAACTCCTCGACCACGCCGTTCAGGATGTTGAGATAGGCCGGGTAATAGGCGGTGCCCGAGATGTCGCAATCGCCGAAATGCAGCATGCGGTCGGTGGTGTAGCAGACGGTCATTCCTGTCCCCCTTTTGCGCCAAGGGTGGCGGGTTTCGCCCGCTTGTCAATCCAGTGCAAGGCGGTGGTGTCCTTGGTCTGGCGCAGCAGGCAGTGGGCGGTGGAGGAGCGGAGGCCGCCCCGCCAAGACCCCCGACGCGGCGGGGTTTATCGGCTTGATCGGGGAGGGAGGACACGGTCTGGTGCGATCCGGTCGCCCGGCAGTGGCCGCCGGGCCGGCCCTTGGCCTAGATCGTGGGCGGGGTGCGGCGGCGGGCGACGACCGCCCCCACCTCTGGCGCTCGACCGTCCGCAGTCTGGAAGCCCAAGCTGACCTCGGCGCCGGTTGCGGCGTCGCGGAAGGTGACCGGACCGGGGCCCAGCCAGGCATCGCCCCATTGCGTCAGCGCAACGATCACCGGCTTGAGGTCCAGGCCCTTGCGGGTCAGGTGGTATTCGACGTGATCGGACCGTGACATGGGTGTCCGGATTTCCATCAGCCCGGCGGCGACCAGTCCCTCAAGCCTGCGGGCCAGGATGTTGGTCGCGATCCCCAGGCTTTCGGTGAACTGCGAGTAGCGGACATAGCCACGGAACATGGCGTCGCGCAGGATCAGCAGCGTCCAGCGTTCGCCGACGATTTCCAGCGCGCGGGCGGCCGAGCAGTCCTGTCCGGGGTAGGTCTTGCCAAGCATGGGCGCATCTAGCCGGTTACGCTTGCATCATGCAACAGGCTGTGCAAGCTTGCATGATGCAAGCGAATATGGAGGATGACATGCGGTTCCAGGACAAGGTTGCGGTGGTGTTCGGTGGCAGTGGTGCGATCGGGGCGGCAGTGGCCGGGGTTCTGGCGCGGGAGGGGGCGACCGTCCACCTTGTGGCGCGGGGGCGGGACCGGCTGGACCGCATCGCCGGGGACATCGTGGCAGGGGGTGGCATTGCGCAATCCGTGCCAGTCGATGTGCTGGACGCGGACCGGCTGGGCAAGAGCATGTCCGCTGTCGCGGCAGAGGGCGGCGGGATCGACGTCGTCGTGAATGCCACCGCCTTTGCGCATGACCAGGGCAAGCAGCTGGCGCAGCTCTCGGCGGCAGAATTCAGCGCAGGTTTCGCGCCGGGGCTGATGGCCGCCTTCGGCATCGCGCAGGCGGTTGTTCCGCACATGGGGCGGGACCGCGCCGGGGTCATTGTGACCGTCGTCCCCCCCGCCGGACCGATGGCGATGCCGGGCCATCTGGGACATATCGCGGGCTGCGCAGGGTTGGAGGCGTTCTCGCGGGCGCTGGCCAGTGAGCTTGGACCGCAAAACATCCGCGTGCTGTGCCTGCGCAGCCATGCGATCCCCGAGGCGCTGGCGGCGGGGTCCTATACGCGCGACCTCTTCGCGCCGAAGGCGGCGGCGATGGGGCTGTCGGTCGAGGATTGGGTGCAAGGTGCCTCGAGCAGCACGATGCTGGGCCGCCTGCCCACCCTGGCGCAGGTCGCGGACACGGTGGCCTTCCTGGCCAGCGACGCGGCCGGGGCGATGACCGCGGCCGTGGTGAACATGACGGCGGGGGCTGTGCCGGATTAGGCGCGGTCGTCCTTGGGGCTGCCCATCACGACGAAGGTGGTGATGGCGCGGACCTGGGGAAGGGTGCCAAGAACCTCGGTATGCCAGTGCTTGTAGGCGGCAAGGTCGGCGCATTCGACGCGGAGGAGGTATTCGACGGTGCCGGTGATGTTGTGACACTCCCTCACTTCCGGGGCGCGGGAAGCGGCGCGTTCGAAGGCCTCTTGCGCGACCTTGGTGTGGGTGCCGAGGCCGACGGTGACGTAGGCCACGAAGCCGATGCCAAGCTTCGTGGGGTCAAGGACGGCGCGGTAGGACTTGATGATGCCCGCCTTTTCCAGCGCCTGGACGCGGCGGAGGCAGGCCGAGGGCGACAGGCCCACACGGTCGGCGAGCGCCAGGTTCGGCTGGCGGGCGTCCCGGGCAAGTTCGCGCAATATCCGGTGGTCGATGTCGTCAAGTTTCGTCATTTGTTGTGAAGATAGACGGTCATGTCGCATCTTTGCAATCCTTCGTCACGCCGGGCGCTGCAGGATTGTGGGCATGACACACGAGTTGCTTCTTGCCCTGCTGGGCTTCGCCTTCGTCACCTCGGTCACGCCGGGGCCGAACAACATGATGCTCTTGGCGAGCGGGGTGAACTTCGGGTTCCGCCGGACGGTGCCGCATATGCTGGGGATCAGCATGGGGCATGCGCTGATGGTGTTCCTGGTGGGGCTGGGGCTGGCGGGCGCGTTCAAGGCCTGGCCGCCGGCGCTTTTGGCGCTGAAGGTGGCCTCGGTGGCCTACATGCTGTGGCTGGCCTGGAAGATCGCGCAATCCGGTGCGCCGGGCGAGGGGCGGGCCAGGCCGCAGCCGATGACCTTCCTGCAGGCGGCGGCGTTCCAGTGGGTGAACCCGAAAGCCTGGGCAATGGCGCTGGGGGCTGTTTCGGCCTATGTGGTCGAGCCGTCAGCCCTGGCCTATGCCGCGGTGGCGGGGTCCTTTGCGCTGGTCAACCTGCCTTCGGTCGCGGTCTGGGCGGGTGCGGGACAGGTGGTCCGGCGTTGGCTGGAGGGGCCGGGGCGGCTGCGGGCGTTCAACTGGACGATGGCGGGGCTGCTGGTTCTGTCCCTTTGGCCGGTTGTCACGCTGCAAATCTAGGCGGAGAAGGGCCGCGCGCTACTGCCGCTTATTGCGCTTGGTGCCGTCTCGGACCATTTGCCAACTGGTGACAAGGAGTGGCGCATGGGTTGGGCAAGACGAATCCTTCGGGGGGGCTTGGCTCTCGCGGTCGTGGCCGTGGCAGGTTTGTGCGGCTATCTGAGCTATCTCGCGGTCACTGGAAACTTTCACCCGGTCGTGGCGAACGAGGTCTACCGGTCGGCGCAGGTGTCAGCAGAAGACATTGCCGCCTACCAGTCGGACTATGGCATCCGCAGCATCCTGAACCTGCGCGGGGCGGCCCCCGGCGAGGCTTGGTATGACGAGGAGGTTGCCGCCAGCGCGGCGCTGGGGGTGACGCATGTGGATTTCGCGATGAACGCCTCGGTCCAGGTCAGCGAGGCGGAGGCGGGCCGGCTGATCGCGTTGATGCGCGCGATGCCGAAGCCGCTGCTGGTGCATTGCCGGCACGGGTCGGACCGGACGGGGCTGGCGATGTCCCTGTATCTGGCGGCGATCAGCGGTGCGGATGAGGCGACGGCAGAGGGGCAGCTGTCGCTGTGGTACGGCCATTTCGCGGTGCCGGTGCTGTCGGACGCCTGGCCGATGGATCAAAGCTGGGAGCGGCTGGAAGAGGGCCTGGGCTTCGTCGAGAGCTGAGGTCTAGCGGACCCAGAGGCTCTCGCGCTTCAGGGTGTTGCGGATCATCTGTTCGCGGCGGGGCAGGTTCGCCCGGTCAAACAGCGCCCGGGCCTTGGCGCCTTCGCCCTGGATCACCATGCGCTTGAAGGCGCCCCAGTGGCGCAGGTCTGGGCGAAGCTGGTCGGCCAGTGTCTCCAGCACCGCGACGGCCCGGTCGCGTTCGCGGGCATAGAGCAGCGGCAGAGTGCGGTAGTGGCAGGTGGCGCTGCCGTCGAGGGGGGCGAGGTCCGGGCCGGGGCGACCGCCGCCGAAGGAGTGGACGACGAGGGGCAGGGTGATCTGGTCGAGCCAGGGGTAAAGCTCCTGGCAGACCAGTTCCGGCGGCGGATTGGCGCGGATGTCCTTGGCCCAGGCGAGGAAGCGGTTGCCGAAGGCTCGCGGGCTTTCGTGGAAGAACCAGCCTGCGTTGAAGTAGAGGAAGCGCTGCCAGTAGTCCTCGGGGTGGCTGGGGTCGAGCGAGGTCTCGAAGTCGAGGTCAAAGCGGTCGTATAGCGACTTCCAGGTCTGAGTGGCGGTGGGGCCATAGAGTTCGACCTTGGGCCAGGTGTTCTCGCGCCGCATCGAGGCGGAGGGTTTCGTGAAGTCGAAGGGGACCTGGCTGAGCGGGCCGGTGATCAGGGTGTCGGTGTCGAGAAAGAGGAAGGGCGCGTCGGGGAGTTCCGCCAGCGCCTCGATCTTGTTGCCGTTGGGATAGTCGGTCCCGAAGGCGCGGGTCTCGAAGGGCAGGATCGTCGCGCCGAGGGCTGTGAGCGTCTTGCGCGTGCGGTCGGAGATGCGGGGGTCGTCCTGCCATTTCGGCCCGGGTTGTGGTTCGGCAATGTAGAGGGTGCCGGGAAAGCCGGGGTCGGAGTGGCGGAGGGAGGCGGCGAGGAGGATCGCCTCATGCTCCAGGCGGCCGGCCTGGGCGATGGCGAGGAGGTTGAAGCTCATGAAGGGGTGAAGCGGAGCGAGAGGCAGGACATGCCGCCGTCAAGCTTGGCGCATTCGGAGTTGCCAATCTCGCGCACGGTCAAGCCTGCCTTGGCGATGGAATCGCGGGTCCTGGGGAAGCCTGCGGGCATGAGGACGAGGTCGTTGAAGCGGATGGTGTTGGCGGCGGCTTCCTCGCCGTCGGGGACGTCGATGAGCTTGTAGCCCGCGAAGCAGCCCGAGGCGGAGAGGCGTTTGGTGGAGAGGATGGTTTCGGGGCCGAGGAGCGAGCAGTCGGTCTTGAAGTGGAGGACGCCGGGGGGTGTCAGGACTTCACGCAAGGTGTGGCCCCAGGGGGCGACGAGGCGGGTGAGTTCGGCGATGCCGGCGGCGTTGGTGCGGGCGGAGCGGCCGACGAGGATTTCGGTCTCGGTGACCAGGATGTCGCCGCCTTCGATGAAGCTGTCCGCGCCGGTGATGGCGACGACCTGGGTGTAGAGCGCCTTGAGGTGCGGGGCCATCTCGGCCGCTTCGCCAAGGCGGGAGGGCGCGCCCGGGCGCATGACGACGGCGCCTTGCGGCAGGCAAAGCGCGGTGTCCTCGACGAAGACGCTGTCGGGGTAGGCGTCGAGCGGGGGCAGTTCGACGACTGTGGCCCCGGTGTCGCGCAGGGTGGCGATGTAGGCGGCGTGGTGGGCCAGCATCAGGGCAAGGTCGGGGGTGCCGGTGTCGACGGCGCGCAGCCCTTGGGTGATCGAGGTCGCTGGGCGGCGGGTGATGGCATGGCTGAAGTGGGTGGAAAAGGACATGGGGACCCCGGGTGATGCGCGCCTTGTGTCGCATCAGGGCAGGGCCGCGCGCAAGAGGGAGGGACGCTGCGGCCGTGCTGTGCTAGGGGTGGGCAAAGGACGGACAGGAGTGCGGGATGACCATCACCAATGCCGAGGAACTGGCGGGATTGCAGGCCATCGGCCGGATCGTCGCCGACACGATGCAGGGGATGGCGCGTGCGATGGAGCCGGGCATGACCACGCGAGAGCTGGACGGGATTGGGCGGCGGCTGCTTGAGGCTGCCGGGGCGAGGTCAGCGCCGGAGGTGACCTACGGCTTTCCGGGGGCGACCTGCATCAGCGTGGGCGAGGAGATCGCGCATGGCATTCCGGGCGACCGGGTGCTGGCGGCGGGGGAATTGGTCAATATCGACGTCTCGGCTGAGAAGGGCGGGTACTTTGCGGACACCGGCGCAAGTTTCGCGCTGGGGACGGTGCGGCCCGAGGTGGCGAGATTGGCACGCGACGGGAAGCGGGCGATGGAACTGGGCGTGGCGCAGGTTCGTCCGGGGCGAGCCTTGGCAGACATCGGCAATGCGGTGGGGCGGTTCGCGTCGAAGCGGGGCTATTCGCTGATCCGCAACCTTGCGAGCCATGGCGTGGGCCGCAAACTGCACGAGTATCCCGAGGAGATTCCGACCTGGCCCAACCGGGACCGCAGGCGCATCCATCGGGGATTGGTGATGACGGTGGAGCCGTTCCTGTCGCTGGGCGGACGCTTTGCGGTGGCGGACCGCGATGGATGGACGCTGCGCGCCGCGCCGCGTGCGCTGGCCGTGCAGTATGAGCATACGGTGGTGGCGACGGACCAGGGGCCGCTGGTGGTGACGCGGCCGAGTCGGGGCTGAGCGCGACGACGGTTCGTCCGCGTCGGGAGAGGTGGGCTGGTGTCGCGGCGGCCTGACCAGTGGCGCCTTTTGCTGTGTGCGGGAGCCTCCGGCGGGGATGTTTTCGGACAGAAAATGGGGACGTACCTGCGCGTTTCCCGAGGTGTCCGGCCTTTTTGAGCGCGGCCTACCCGGCCCAGGGCAGGCTCAGGGCAGGGTGGAAGAGCCAGCGCCACCAGGCATGGTCAAGGAACTGCCCGGCGAGGATCAGGAAGGCGGTGCCAAGCGTCGCGGCCATGGCGAGGCCATACCAGAGGGCGGTCATGATGCGCGACCGGGCGCGGGCGGGGGTCGCGGCCTCGGCGGCCTGGGTGCCGTCCCAGCGTCCCGGTCGCAGGCCCGCGGCGCGGGGTGCGGCGAAGGCGTAGGTCCGGGCGGCAAGGGCGCGCAGGGCCCAGGAGGTCAGGAAGGCCAAGGCGGCCAGAGCCAGGGTGATCTGACCCTGGAGTGCGGCGACCTCGTCCGGCGAGAGGTCCTGGATCCAGGGGGTCCAGTCGGGTGCCGTCGTCATCAGGCCGCGCGCTGCAAAGAACGGCACGGCGAAGATGGCGGTGAGAAGCGACAGCGCCGGGACGCGCCAGCCGGCCTGGGCCACGAGGCCGCGCAGGCGGCGAAGCTCGAAGGCGGCGGAGAGGCGGTCCTCGGTCGCGAGATGGGCAAGGACCAGGGGAAGGGCGGGCAGCACGAGGGCGGCAAGGATTGCGCCGAAGAGGAAGACGGAGGGGCCGACGAAGGCCTGCTCATAGCCCTTGTTGAAGGAATTCTCCCACCCCTCCCACCAGGCGCCGAGCCAGAGGAGGGTGAAGGGCAGGGTCCAGGCCAGAAGCGCGGTCAGCGCCATGAGCCCGGCGCGGATGTTGGCGGCAAGACCGCCCAGAGCGCGGGCGATGCGCCCGGTGGGGCGGCCCGAAGCCTCATGCGGGCCGAGAAGCCAGCCGGGGGCTTCTTCGGCGGCACCGAAGCGGTCGCGGGCGCGATGGCCCTGCCGACGGGTCAGCCAGCCAAGCGCGATCAGGGCGGTGACGGCGCCGGTACAGAGAAGGGTGCCGATCCCGGCGTTCAGCGCAAGGCGACCAAGGCGGGTCAGACGACCGGGGCCGTAGGTGGCGGGGCCGAGCACGGGTTCAGGGAGATGGGTCACAGGAAGATCTCCTCGACGGCGCGGCCCTCGGCCCGGTGGGCGGAAAAGCCCATGGCCGCGGCAATGGTAGGGGCGATGGCGGACTGGTCGACGGGCCTGTCCACGGTGCCCCTGCCGATGCCCGGACCGAAGATCACCGCCCAGGTTTCATGTGCCGAGCGGGAGTTGAAGTGGTGCTGGAACGGCACCTCGGCCAGCGGGTTCGCATCGCGGCCGCAGTCTGGGGTGATCACGAAGATCGTGTTGTCGCGGTAGAAGGGATCGGCGTCCGCCGCGCTGACCAGCCGCTGCAGGCCCTCGTCGATGATGGCGATGGCGCGGGTGTAGTGGCTGGGGTTGCCCCAGTGGACATAGTCGGGGTCCTGGTAGTTGACCATCAGGAAGCGGGGCTGCAGTTCGGCCATCGCGCGCACCGAAAGCTCGGTCAGGAGCCGGTCGCCGCGCGGGTTCTTCAGCCCGCTGTCCCCGTAGTCCTGTCGCCAGCGTTCCCAGAAGGCGGTGACGTCGGGCGAGGGGTCGGGCGTCGCGCCACGCGGGTCCTTGGTCAGGAGGGCATCGCGTTCTTCCTGGACCTGCTGGAGCTGGTCTTCGGGCAGCCTGCCTTCGGCCAGTTGCATCGCGGTGCGGTAAAGCTTGTACCGGTGCAGCGACAGCATTTCGGAGCGGTAGTCGATGCCGAAATGGTCCCCGGCCCCGAAGGTGAAGAACTCTTCCTGCGGGCGGTCCTCGCCGTTGACCAGCAGGACCTGGTGCGAGGGAATGTCGAAACTGCGGCGGAGGTATTCGAAGAGGGTGGGCTCGGTCGGTTCCAACTGGTCGCTGATCGTCGCAAGCTCGCGGTAGGCGAGGTAGCGTCCTGTCAGGAGGTTGAGCGTACCTTCTGCGTGGGAAGTGTTCACGCCCTCCAGCCGGTCGATCCGGAGGTCGGGGATGAAGGTGCCGCGCGGGGCGAGGACATGGCGCAGATAGGGCGCCCAGGTCGCGGCTTCATCGATGGTCTCGGCCCGGCGGACACCACCGCCGAACCGGACGAGGATGACATTCGGGCCACGGTAGGCCGGCGATGCCGCAAGGGCGGGCCGGACGGCAAGGCTGGCTGCGAGACTGGCGGTTCCAAGCGTGAACTGGCGGCGGTCCATCGGGGCACCTCGCGTTTGTTAATGGTATTAACATCGCATGGATTACGGACGATTTCGAGCGATTCCTTCCGGCAACAAACCGGTTTGGTCAGAAATGTCACAAAGCAGCCGTCTGGATGCCGTTTTTAACTTCCATACCAAAGATAGGTTGACTGCGCCTTGGGCCCAGATAATCGGTATCTGCGTAATATGGAGGCTGCATTGAAGCGAATTGTAACACGTTTTCTTTTGACGATCGGGGCTGCGACCTTGGCGCCGTCGGCGGTTCTGGCACAGGAGGGCAGCGGCACGTCGATCAACGACGTCTGCTCGAAGCCAGAGTTCGCCGCGCAGAGCGCTAAGCTTTGGGAGTATGTCCGGCAGGTCGACAAGACCGAAGTCTACATCGCCTATCTGGAAGCCTGTGGCGACTCGCCCCTGACGGCCGAGTTCGCTGCCATCGCCCGCGACATCGTGGTGCAGCGGACGGCGAACTACAAGAATATGCCGACCAAGGTCGAGAAGCTGGTATGGGAGGACAGCAGTCCCAACGGGTTCATGTCGGTCTACGTCTACTGACAGGCGGCCAGGTGCACGATCAGGTCTGCCGGGGGCGGGAGCGGGAGCTTCCGCCTTTTGCGTCCGAAGCGGGCGACCGTTTGCGGGCAGAGGCGGTCGAGTACCTGGATTTCCTTGCGCTCATCGACCGTGCCGAGGTGGATGGCGCGGATGAATGGCTGTTCTGGGCCGACCGCGCAGCGGTGCAGCGCTTTCCGCGGGACATGGAGCTGGTCGCGCGCTGGATGCTGCACGAGACGATCCGCGGCAATGGCCAGACAGTGCGGACGCTGCGGGCCGTCCTGTCCAGCCTTCCCCCAAGCGAGGGGCGCAAGCCGGTGATCCTGGACGCCCTGGCGCGGGCGGATTTCCTGCTGGGGGAGTGCGTCGCGGGGTCGGCAAGGCTGGCGCTTCTGGCCGATGTGGCGCCGGAGTTCGACCGGACGCGCACCGAGGCGGCGGAACTGCGCGGGCTTCTGGCAGCGGGTGACGTCGCCCGCGCGCGGGAGCTGGCCGTGCTGCGGACGGCACCGGGCGCCGATCTGATGCAGGCGGTGTGCGAGGTGTTCGAGGCGGCCGGCGACCCGGCCGCTTTGGTGGGGGCAATCGCGGCACGGGGCGGATTTTCGGTGCTGGAGGGGCCGCAGGCGGCGCAGGCCGGTCTGGCGGCCCTGGAGGCCCTTGGTCGGCTGGAGGAGTGTCTGGCCGAGGGGTGCCGCTTTCTTGACCGGGATGCCGAGGCGTTCGGTGTGGCCCAGCTGCTCCGCCTGGTCGCGATCCGGCTGGACCGCCTGGCCGAGGTGACGCCGCTTCTGCGGAAGTCGGCCAGGGCGCTGTCCGGACGGCCGGTGGGACTGGAGTTGGAGGCGCTGATCGCCCTGGACGCGGATGATTACCCAGCGGCACGGGCGGCGCTGGCCCAGCTTGCGGACCCTCGCGCGGAAAGTGCCTGCCGGGTGCGCTTGGCCATCGAGACGACGGACCCCTCGTCCGGGCGGCGGGCGGCGCGACGGGCCTGGCTGGCCTATCGCCGGTTGCGGGTGACCCATGCCGGCCCCGAGATGCAGTATGGCAGCTACCTGATGAACGCGGCCCGGTCGCGGGCGGATCTGCGCGAGGCGCTGGCGGTTGTTGCGGCCGGTCTGCCCAGAGCGCGGGGAAACCCGTATTTCCACCGGCTTTACCTGTCGCTGCTGATCGCCTGCGGACGCGAGGCCGAAGCGCGGGCGCATCTGTCCAGCCTGCCCGAGGGGCTGCGCTCGGCCCGGCTCCTGCGCGAGGTGGAGCTGTGTTTCCGGCAGGCCGAGGGCGACCATGCCGGGGTGCGGGCAGCCTGGACCAGCCACGCCCGCGAGGGCGGCTACCGTGTCTTCAACTGCGCGACGGACCCCGCTGTGCCGGTCCGGGCAGGTCCGGTCCGGGGCAAGGTGGTGGTCTTTGCCGTGGTGTTTAACGGCATCGACTATGTGCAGCCCTTCCTTGACCACTACCGGCGGCTTGGGGTCGAGAGCTTCGTGATCGTCGACAATGCCTCGACTGACGGCACCCGCGAGTTTCTGGCCAGCCAGCCGGACGTGCTGCTGCATGAGCAGCCCGGCAGTTTCCGCGCGGCGGCGCATGGGGTGGCCTGGATCAATCCGCTGATTCAGGAACATGCCCAGGGCCGCTGGGCGCTGTTCGTCGACATCGACGAGCATCTGGTCTACCCCGGCCTGTCTGCCGGGCGGTCGCTGTCCGATCTTGTGGCCTTTGCCGAAAGCCGGGGGGCGGGCTGCTTTCCGTCCTACATGCTGGACCTTTTCGCCACGCCCGCCTCGGCGCGCGAGGGTTTTGCGGGGCACCGCTATTTCGACCGCGAATACGTGAGTTTCCGGTCAGTCCTGCCGCCCTACCGGATGATGCAGGGCGGCGTGCGGGGGCGGCTGACCGGCCGGCAGTTCCTGATCACGAAGTCGCCGTTGGTGAAGGTCGATCCTGGGGTGATCTTCCTGGAAAACAATCACTTGCACACGCATCTGCCGCCCTGTGAGGTGACGACGGCGCTGTTGCATTACAAGTTCGTGGGCGACGCGCAGGCGCGCTTTGTCGAGGCGGTGGAGCGGGGCGAGCACTTCCTGGGAGGCCGCTTCTACCGGGACATGCTGGCGCGACTGAAGGGCAATGGAATAAGACGGGGCCTTTGGGCGCGGCGGTATCGTGGGGACGCGCAGCTGACCGGGATGGGTCTTCTGCAAAGCGCGCCGGACTGGGACAGATGGAGAGCGAAATGACAGAGTTCCGGGAGATCCTGGTCCTGGGGTTGGGCCGGTCGGGGTCGAACCTGCTGGCGTCTATTCTGCGCAACCTTCGCGGCAACGCGGGCTTCTTCGAGATCTACTTCGAAACACAGTCTCAGGGTCTGAAGCATTTGCCGGAGGTGCTGGAGCATCTGGCGCAGTCCCTTGGTGTCCCGGCCGCACAGGATTCCCCAGAATTGGTGGCCGCCCGGGATGCCGATCCGGTGGGATACTTCGAAAAGCTTTCCAGCGCGGCCCGCGCGCTGGGCTACCAGTCGATGAGCTGCAAGATATTCGCGCGCCAGATCACGAATGAGACGCTTGAAGCCTTGCTGAAACGTCCGAACATCAGCGTCGTCTTCCTGAGCCGAGGCCGGATCGAGCGTTACATCTCGGCCCTGAAGGGTCAGATCACCGGGCAGTATACCGGAAAGGATACGACCGATTTACGCCCGGCGCTTTCCCTTATGCAATTCCTGACCATGTCGTTCAAGAACGACCGGGAACTGGAGGCAATGCATGAGACGGTCCTTGCCAGCGGCGTGCCAATCGGTCGGCTGATCTACGAGACTGATCTCGACATCGAAGAGAGCCTGCGGATCGAACGGGTCACGGACGCGCTGCGAGCGGCGGCGGTCGAGCCGGACTTCGCGCGGACCGCAACCGACAAATGGGTGGTCAAGCAGGATGCCAACCGCGACTGGCGCGACAAGATCGCGAATGGGTTCGAGATATCGGCAGCGCTGGCGGGATTGGGGCTTTTGGCCTATGCCGAAGGCGCGCCGCTGGATGACCGGCCGTTGCGGAAACCTGCCAAGGCCGCTCAGGCTGCGCCCCCGAGAGACGACAGTCTGTTGGACCAGGGCGGCTACAACATCGCGGTGTCGGCCGATCCGGTCATCACCTTCACGGCGATCCAGTACGGCCGATCCTTCATGGCCGAGTGGATGGCGGGGCCGGACCCGGCATTCGGCAGACGGCACGGCGTGCATTTCCTGAAGCCGACCTGGACGATGGAGACGACCGACTTGCGCCCCCTGGCCGAAACCCTGCGCCGGGCCGAGGCCTGCAATCCGGGTAACAACTTTGTGGCGATGCATGTCTCGGACCGCGAAGCGCAGAAATACCGCGAGGTCGGAATCCCTTCGGTGCCGGGCAATCCGAACATCTTTACCAACGAGGCCCATTTTGTCGGTGAAGCAGTCGCTCATCCGGACCTACCCGAAAGCGACGCGATCTATGTCGCGCGTTTGGCCCCCTGGAAGCAGCACGAGCTGGCCTCTGGGCTGCGGGACCCGCTGTTCATCTATGGTGACCCCGTAGATCCATCCGAAGCCGAGCAATTCGAACGGCTGCGGGGTCAGTTCCCGCTGGGGTCCTTTATCAACCACCGGCTGGGCAAGGGGCGGTATCATTATCTTGGGCGGCAGGAGCTGGCGTCCGTCATGGCGCGGACACGGGTTGCCCTGGCGCTGAGCAGCGAGGAAGGCTGCATGCGGGCTTCGGTCGAGTGTCTGCTGGCGGGCCTGCCCATGGTGTCGGTGCCCTCGATCGGGGGGCGGGACCTGTTGTTCACCTCGGACACCGCGCTGATCGTGGAACCGACGCCGGACGCGGTTCGCGCTGGGGTGGAAGCGATGCTGGCCCGGGGCCTTGGCCGCGACGAGGTGCGCCGTCTGACACTGGACCGCGTCCGCCAGGAACGGCAGCGCTTTCTGGAGGCGGCGAATCGTCACGTCGCCAGCAAGCTTGGCCCATTTGCGCCAAGACTGAAGATGGAACCACTGCTGGATTTCACCATCCGGTATGTTCCCCTGCGCAAGATGATCGAGGGACTGGCATGATCGCATTCTACAGCCCTGAAGGCTCCGCCTTGCGCGCCTTGCAGCCATCGCCGAGCGCAATTGCCGCAATCTGGTATCAGGCCGTCCACGATGGACGCGTCGACTGGGTGGACTGGGTGCGGGACGAACTTGCCGGCCAGCTTGGCGATGCCGATCTGGCGGCGATGCGCTTTGTCGAGGCGGCCATCAACGGCGAGGTCAAGCGTGCGCAGCAGCTGTGGGCCGTCCTCGGCTCATTCCCCGTCTCAGGACGGGAAAGCCACTTTGCCCGCGCCGCCCGCGAGTTGCGTGCATCCTTGCCGTTCTGATCGGACTTGGGATGGTGGGCGATCCTGGAATCGAACCAGGCATGAGTCGCCTCGGCGGAGTTACAGTCCGCTGCCACACCTTGTAGCATATCGCCCACTGCGGCGTCGTGTACTCAAGGGGGAGGGGGGCGTCAAGGGTGCTCGCACGGGGGATTGGCGAAGATTTCGGCTTGCATCCGGCACGCTGTCCAAGCCAAGGTCCGGGCTGGTTTTCGAAGGGTTCAGGACATGGCAGCGGGCGGCAAGAAACCGGCCTGGGTGGTGGAAAAAGAGCGTGGCGAACGCCGCGAGGCGCGCGAGACGGTCTGGCTGTTCGGCCTGCACGCGGTGCGCGATGCGCTGATGAACCCCAAGCGCGAAAAGCTGCGGCTGGTTCTGACGAAGAACGCGCTCGACAAGCTGGAGGCGGCAGTCGCGGCCTCGGGCCTGGCGCCGGAAGTGGTCGAGCCGCGGCATTTCAACGTTCCGATCGACGAAGGCTCGGTCCACCAGGGCGCGGCGGTCGAGGTCAGGCCGCTCAACTGGGGGAAGTTCACCGACGTCTGCGCGGCGGGTGAGGGGCTGCCGCTGGTCGTGCTTCTGGACCGGGTGACCGACCCGCACAACGTGGGCGCCATCCTGCGGTCGGCCGAGGTTTTCGGGGCGCGGGCGGTGATCGCGCCGAAGCACCATTCTGCACCCGAGACGGGTGCCCTTGCCAAGACCGCAAGCGGCGCGCTGGAGCGGCAGCCCTATCTGAAGGTCACCAACCTTTCCGAGGCGATGGAGGCGTTGAAGGACATGGGCTTCACCCTGATCGGTCTGGATGGCGAGGCGACTGTCACCCTGGACGCCGCCGTGGCCGGGGTGGGTGGGCGTCCCATCGCGCTGGTTCTGGGCGCGGAAGGTCCGGGGCTGCGAGAAAAGACGCGGGAAACCTGCGATGTGCTGGCGCGTATTCCCTTTGCCGGGGCTTTCGGCAGCCTGAACGTCTCGAACGCGGCGGCGGTGTCGCTTTATGCGGCGACGCGGACGTGATCACGTCTTTGAGACGGGTCTTCAAACCCGACCCCGCCTTCCTAAATGACAGTGAAGAGGCACGGGACCGGAACCCCGTACTTCTCTTCACTGTCCCTCGTTCCGCGACTTGGCGCCCGAGGTTATCCTTGGGCGCCATTTTCTTTTTGGAGTCCCCATGCCAAGCGACGCCGACATCCGTGACATCCTGACATCGGTGAAGACCATCGCCCTGGTCGGCTGGTCGCCAAAACCCGACCGACCGAGCCACCGGGTGGCGGAGTTCCTGAAGCGCAAGGGCTACCGGGTGATTCCGGTGAACCCGGGCCACGCCGGGCAGCAGGCGCTGGGCGAGACGGTGGTGGCGACGCTGGCCGAGGCGGGGCAGGTCGACATGGTCGACATCTTCCGCCGGAGCGAGGAAGCGGGGGCCGTCGCCGACGAGGCAGTGCGGATCGGCGCGAAGGTGGTCTGGATGCAGATCGGTGTGGTCGACGAGGCTGCGGCGTCGCGGGCGCGGAATGCGGGTCTGCGGGTCGTGATGAACCGCTGTCCGGCGATCGAGATCCCGCATCTGGGTTTGTAGGGCCTGCAAAATCCTTGAGTAAGGATTTTGGCAAATTTCTTACTTAAGAAATTTGGGTCAGCGCCCGGCTTTCTCGGCGATGCCCGAGGTGCCTTCGCGGCGCTCAAGCTCGGCCAGCACGTCTTCCAGCGAAACGTCGCGCGCGGCGAGCATGACGAGGAGGTGGTAGAGCACATCTGCCGCCTCGGCTGTCAGGCGGGCGCGGTCGCCCTTCACCGCTTCGATGATCGCCTCGACGGCCTCTTCCCCGAACTTCTCGGCGCATTTCTCTGGCCCCTTGGAGAGAAGCTTGGCGGTCCAGGAGGTCTCGGGGTCCGCGCCCTTGCGGGAGGCGATGGTGGCGGCGAGTTTTTCCAGGCTCATCACAGCCTCACGGGGATGCCGGCGGCGGCCATGTGGGCCTTGGCCTGACCGATGGTGAAGGTGCCGAAGTGGAAGATCGAGGCGGCGAGGACGGCGGAGGCGTGGCCCTCGGTGATGCCCTCGACGAGGTGGTCGAGCGTGCCGACGCCACCGGAGGCGATGACGGGGATGTCGACCGCGTCGGCGATGGCTCGGGTGAGGGGGATGTTGAACCCTGCGCGGGTGCCGTCGCGGTCCATAGAGGTGAGGAGGATCTCGCCTGCGCCCTTGGCGGCCACGGTGCGGGCGAAGTCGACGGCGTCGATCCCGGTCGCGCGGCGGCCGCCGTGGGTGAAGATCTCCCATTTGCCGGGGGCAGTGGTCTTGGCGTCGATGGCGACGACGATGCACTGGCTGCCGAACCGGTCGGCGGCCTCGGCCACGACATCGGGGCGGGCCACGGCGGCGGAGTTGAAGCTGACCTTGTCGGCGCCTGCGAGGAGGAGCTTCCGGACGTCCTCGGGCGTCCGGACGCCACCACCGACGGTGAGGGGCATGAAGCACTGCTCGGCGGTGCGGGTGACGAGGTCGTACATGGTGGACCGGTTGTCCTCGGTCGCCATGATGTCGAGGAAGCAGAGCTCGTCCGCGCCGGCGGCGTCGTAGGCCTTCGCGGCCTCGACCGGGTCGCCAGCGTCGATCAGGTCGACGAAGTTGACACCCTTCACCACGCGGCCGTCGGCCACGTCGAGGCAGGGGATGATGCGGGTCTTGAGCATGGCGGAGGAATGCCGCGTGGGGGGCGGAAAAGCAAGCGGGATTGCGCCGCGCGTGGCGGGCTTTGCGGGCCTTGGAAAATCAAGGGGTTGGTTGTGGGCGTTAACGGTCTGGTAAGGTGCTGGTGGCCATCCGCGCCACGGCCCCGCGTGAGATCAGGATGTGGAACGGCATCACAAGCCGCAGGTAGGCCCGGCCCCAGAGGTTATGGGGGTGGACCCAGGTCGACATGTAGATGCGGCCCTGGTCGCGGATAAGGCCGATGCGGAAGTTCAGGTGCTTGTCGTCGGTGCCGAGGATCAGCTCGTCCTCGGTCTCAAGGCAGGTGGGGAAGATCGGCTTGTCCGGCTCTCCGGTCTTGAGGCCGAAGGGGCGGACGAGGGTGTTGCGCAAGGAGAGGAGGGCGGCAGCCCAGCCGGGCAGGGCGAGGCCCAGGGTTGCGGCCTGGCGCAGGGTCAAGGTGGAGGGGACCGAGTAGCAGTCGAGGAAGTCGCCGGGGCGGTGGAGGGACCAGAGCGTGGAGGCTGGCGGCAGGGTATCGGTACGGGCTTTGGACACATCCAACGGGATGAACCTATGGAAGGCTGCAGGGAATGCGGCGAAGGGACACGCTTGGACCAGTCTGCGGTGGAAAGGCACCGTCCCCAATTCCGTAGATTGACCGATGCTACCGGAGACACAAACCGCAGCCGCACAATCGGCCTGGAAAGCGCCTGATCGGTGCCCGGACCGACTAGCCGATAGTCGACAGAAACGTCTCGGCCTGGACGAAGTTGAAGCTGGAGTAGTGGTGCGCCGGGCCCAGGCTGACAAGATCCTGCAGCACGAACTCGGCAACAATCTGGTCGTAGAGCCTTACGAGGTTATCATTGCCAGGGTCGAGGTTCGTCACACAGCACAGGCCGGTACGAGCGGCTGGAAGCACCGAGACCACAAGGTCCGGCCTGTATCTATGCAGAATGGGAACGATCTTCCAGATGTCGCCCGTCCAAGCGGTTCCCCGCGACAAGTAGGTGTCGTCACGTGTGGTCATCGGGCCGTTGAAGGGGCAGACATCATGCAGACAGATCACGCCCGCTGTTGTCATGGATCGTTCGCAGTTGATGAAGTCTCGCAGGGCATATTCGAACTGGTGCATCCCGTCGATGAAGGCGAAGTCCGGGACGATGCCCAGATGCTCAAGATGCCTGTCTGCGAAGAAATCGTCCGAGGTCTTGCGAAAGAAATGCATATCGCCAGTGCTGGCGAAATTGGCTGACCTGAGATTGAACACCGGGTCGACGGCGACGAAGCCGCATTTGCGCGGCATGAGCGACGTTCCGGTGCGTGAGCCGATTTCCAGATACCAGCGGGCAGCGAGGCGATCTTCGATCCCGGATAGCACATCCATGTAATGCATTCCGGATATAACTGGATAATCAGCGGCTTGTTCTTTTTCGCCCGTTTTCTTTTTCGCGCCGAACAATGACATGTCAGTCAAACCCCATAATAGCGGCCAGTTCCTGCACCCGCTGGGCCAGGGCCGGTCCACTCACTTCTTCCTTCAAGGCCGCAAGCCTTTCAAGGCCCGCAGCCCACTCGGGACTGTTGAAAAGCTCTTTGGCGCGGGAATGCGCATGCATGATGGCCGCGTCGGAGTTTCCGTCGGCGAAGAAGGGGTAGTCGTCACCGAGGAGCCGGACTGCATCCGGTACATCGCGGCTAGAGACCAGGTTGACGCCACACATGGCTGCCGTGATGCCCTTGGTGAAGGGTTTGACCAGCAGATCCGAGATTTCGCGGTCTTTCCGAAAGCAATAATGCAGGGGAAACCGTGCCAGTTCGGGAAGTGCTGCCCTAAAGCTGGCATGATTCCGTGTATCCAGAACAGTAATCTCGCTGACTAGAGCCTCTGGGATGCGGGTTATCGAAGGTGTGCCGAAGTAGACCGTTGCGAACTGGTCACGACGCGGCACCGAAAAGGAGTAAAGATCATGGCTGGGGTTGTGCAGGATGACTTTGGTCGGTCCCGGAGCGAAGGCACCTTCCGCCTGCAATGTCTTGATCCGGTCTTCCTGAGCATAGGACGAGCAGACGTGGACATCGGCCTTTTGCGAAGTACCGAGAGTCAGGTCGGAATCGACGTAGTCAAGTGCGATGCCCAGGCTGCGTCTGCGAAGAATATCTGCCGCTTCGGGATCGATCGACTGAGCGGACTTGGTGAAGAAATAGATACCGCCCTTTGGCCTGGAACGCGCCCAGAGCCGTTGCAGACTGGGGTAGCGCGGGCCGGGCATGACGATGATGGACGGCGAAATCCGCTTGGAAAGATGGGGCGAAACAATACGAAGAAGATCGGTGCTACGCATATATGTGCTGCCCGAACCCGATTGGCCGTAGCGGGCGACGAAGTAAAATGGAAGACCGACTTTTCCCAATGCTGCACCATAACTTACTGGATAGCGGAGTAGCCGCCTGCGCGCCTGAAGTCCATACGCGTCTGGCCTCGGTCGGTGGCCCCAAGGGCAGGGCCCGTCGTCGTTATTCCTTGAGCGCCCGCAGCGCCTGGGCAAGGTCGATCGCCCCGTCGTAAAGCGCGCGGCCGGAGATTGCCCCGGCGATGACGCCGGTGTCGCGGAGGGCTATCAGGTCTTGCATCCGGCTGACGCCACCACTGGCGATGACCGGGATCGTCACGGCGCGGGCGAGGGCTTCCGTGGCCTCGATGTTCGGGCCCTGCATCGCGCCGTCGCGGTCGATGTCGGTGTAGATGATCGCGGCAACGCCGGCGTCCTCGAACGACCGGGCAAGGTCGGTGGCCATGACGTCGGTTTCCGTGGCCCAGCCCTTGGTGGCAACGCGGCCCTTGCGGGCGTCGATGCCGACGGCAACCTGGCCCGGGAAGGTTTTGGCGGCCTGGCGCACGAGGTCCGGGTTTTCGACGGCGACGGTGCCGAGGATGACCCGCGACAGGCCCTTTTCCAGCCACATGGCGATGGTGGCCATGTCACGGATGCCGCCCCCGAGTTGTGCGGGGACTTTGACGGCCTTCAGGATGGCTTCCACGGCAGCGGCGTTGACCGGCTGGCCCGCGAAAGCGCCGTTCAGGTCGACGAGGTGCAGCCATTCGCAGCCCGCCGTCTGGAATTTCAGCGCCTGCGCGGCGGGGTCGTCGCCGAAGACGGTGGCCTCGGACATCTCGCCACGGAGGAGGCGGACGCACTGGCCGTCCTTCAGGTCGATGGCGGGGTAGAGGATCATGGGCAGGCTCCGGCGCTGGTCGCGGGGTCTTTGGCATGGGGCGGGCCGAATGAAAAGCGGACAAAAGCGACCTGACGTCACGCTTGATCGGATTTGCAGGCGGGGCAATGTCGCGCGCAGGGACATTGCGGAGGAGGAACGCAGCATGAAGGTTTTCGCTTTTGCCGCCGGACTGGCGATGATGGCCGGAGCGGCCTGGGCCGATCCGGTCGAGGGGGTCTGGCAGACCAAGCAGGACGACAACGGCAACTTTGGCCATGTCGAGATCAAGCCTTGCGGGCCGGCGTTCTGCGGCGTGCTGATCAAGGCGTTCGACAAGGACGGCAAGCCCCGGGAAAGCGACAACATCGGGCGCAAGATCGTCTGGGACATGGTGGCCTATCCGGACGGCCTTTATGATGATGGGCAGATCTATTCGCCTGACCGCGACAAGACCTACAACGGTGACATGACGCTGGTCGGCGACAACCTTTCGGTGCGCGGCTGCGTACTGGGGATCTGCCGTGACGGCGGGACCTGGAAGCGGGTGAAGTAACGCAAGGATCGGGTCGTCTTTGCCTGTCAGATCGGGCAGAAGGGGGCCATGAAACTGATCGACTGGATACTTTTGTGGACCCTCTCCCTGCTGTGGGGAGGGTCCTTTCTGTTCAACGAACTGGCGCTGGCCGGGTTGCCGCCTGTCACCATCGTCTGGGGCAGGGTGGCGCTGGCGGCGCTGCTTCTGGGGCTGGTGGTGCGGGCCTCGGGGCAGGGCATGCCGGGGCGTGCAGTCTGGCCGGCGCTGGCGGTGATGGGGGTGATGAACAACCTGGTGCCGTTCACGCTGTTCGTGCTGGCGCAGGGGCAGATCACCGGGGCGCTGGCGAGCGTGCTGAACGCAACGACGCCCCTGTTCACAGTGCTGGTGGCGCATGTGGCGACGTCGGACGAACGGCTGTCGCCGGTGAAGGCGGCGGGGGTGGGGCTTGGGTTCGGCGGAGTGCTGGTGATGATGGCGGGCGAGGACCTGGGCGGCGAGGGGATGGCGATGCTGGCCTGCCTGGGCGCGGCCCTGTCCTATGGGCTGGCAGGGGTCTGGGGGCGGCGCTTCAGGGTGGCGGGGATCACTCCCCTGCAGACGGCGGCGGGGGTCGTCACCTGCAGTGCGGTGCTGCTGACGCCCGTCTGGCTGGTCGTGGATCGACCCTGGGCGCTGGGCTTTCCGGGCTGGTCGCCGGTCCTGGCTGTAGTGGCACTTGCGACACTGTCGTCGGCGGTGGCGTACCTGATCTTCTTCCGCATCCTGGCACGGGCCGGAGCGACTGCGATCTCGTTGGTGACTTTCCTGATCCCGTTCAGTGCGGCGGGGCTGGGGTGGCTGGTGCTGGGTGAGCGGCTGGAGCTGCGGCATTTCGCGGGGCTGGCGCTGATCCTGGGCGGGCTCGCGCTGATCGAGCGGAAGCGGGCCTCGGGCCGTTGACGGAGGGGTGCGGCGGCGGCAGGATTTGGGTATGACACCACGGGCAATCCTGGAAACGGCGGTCTACGCGGCTGATCTTGCAGCAGCGGAGGTGTTTTACCGGGATGTTCTGGGCCTGCCGGTGATTGCGAAGGTCGCGGGGCGGCACGTGTTCTTCCGGGTGGGTCCGGGGGTGCTGCTGGTCTTCGATCCCGCGGCGACGGAAGTGCCTTCGGGCAACCCGGATCTTCCAGTGCCCACACATGGCGCGCGGGGGCCGGGACATGTGTGCTTTGCGGCCAGCCGGGACGAGATCGGCCGCTGGCGAGAGCGACTGACCGCGGCCAGTATCGAGATCGAGGCGGAGTTCGACTGGCCGAACGGGGCGCGGTCGCTGTACGTGCGGGACCCTGCAGGCAATTCGGTGGAGTTCGCCGAACCCCGGTTGTGGTCCTAGCCGAAGATCGACCAGCCGGTGCGGCGGGCCAGCATCTCCAGCGCTTCGGTGCCAAGCTGGGAGTTGCCTTGGGCATTCAGGCCGGGGGACCAGACGGCGATCGAGGCGCGGCCGGGGGCGATGGCGAGAATGCCGCCGCCGACGCCGGACTTGCCGGGCAGGCCGACGCGGAAGGCGAACTCGCCCGAGCCGTCGTAGTGGCCGCAGGTCAGCATCAGGGCGTTGATGCGCCGCACGCGTTCGGGCGCGATGAGGCGCTGGAACCCGGCGAGGAAGCGGCCGGAGCGGGCGAACTGCTCGACCGTCATAGCGATGGCGCATTGGTGGAAATAGGCGCCGAGGACGAGGTCGGGGGTGTTGGTCAGGTTGCCTTGTGACTTCAGGAAATGGGCGAGGGCAAAGTTGCGGTGGCCGGTTTCGGTTTCCGACTTTGCGATGGCGCGGTCGATGTGGATGTCCTCGTCCCCCGCGGCGGTGCGGAGGAAGGTCAGAAGCTCGGCCAGGTATTCCTTGGGCGGGTGGTGGCCCAGGGTCGCGTCGGTGGTGACAATGGCCCCGGCGTTGATGAATGGGTTGCGGGGGATGCCCTGTTCGCTTTCCAGCTGCAGGATCGAGTTGAAGGCAAGGCCCGAAGGTTCGCGCCTGACGCGGGTCCAGAGCTGGTCGCCCAGGCGGCCAAGCGCGATGGCAAGGCCGAAGACCTTGGAGACGGACTGGATCGAGAAGGGCGTGGCGCTGTCGCCGGCGGAAGCTTGCGTGCCGTCGGCAAGGGTGACGGAGATGCCGAACTGGTTCGCGTCGATTGCCGCAAGCTCGGGGATATAGTCGGCGGGCTGACCCCGGTCGGTGCGGGCGGCCATTTCGGCCGTGATCTCGGCAAGTGTCCGGGCGAGGGTCACGGGGTCCAGCGGAGGAAGTTGCCGATCAGGCGAAGGCCTGCAGCTTGGCTTTTCTCTGGGTGGAACTGGGTGCCGAGGATGTTGTCGCGCCCGACGATGGCGGTGATCGGGCCGCCGTAGTCGCAGAAGGCCAGCCGGTGCGCGGGGTTGGTGACGCGGAAGTGGTAGGAATGGACGAAATAGGCGTGGTCGCCGGTGCCGATGCCGTCGAGGACGGGGTGGGAGTGGTCGATGATGAGGTCGTTCCAACCCATGTGCGGGACCTTGAGGGCGCGGTCCTGCGGTTCGATCTTCACGACATCTCCGGCAATCCAGCCGAAGCCCGCAGTCTCGCGGTATTCGTGGCCGCGAGAGGCGAGCATCTGCATGCCGACGCAAATGCCAAGGAAGGGGCGGGCTTTGCGGATGACGGCCTCTTCGACGGCCTCGAAGAGCCCGCCGTAGGAGCCGAGGGCCTCACGGCAGGCCGGGAAGGCGCCATCGCCGGGCAGGACGATGCGGTCGGCGCGGGCGACGTCCTCGGGGCGGGAGGTGACGAGGATGTCACCGCCGCCAACCTCTGACGCCATGCGCTGGAAGGCTTTCTCGGCCGAGTGGAGGTTGCCGGAATCGTAATCGACAAGGACGGTCAGGGGCATCGGGGTCGTCTCATGTGCGGGCAAGAGTTTTGGAAAACTCTTGCAAATCTTTTCGAAAAGATTTGCGGCGCCCGGTGGTTACAGGGCGCCCTTGGTCGAAGGCAGCGCGTCGCCGAGGCGGGGGTCGGGCTCTACCGCCTGGCGCAGGGCGCGGGCGACGGATTTGAACGCGGCCTCGGCGATGTGGTGGCTGTTGAAGCCGTGGAGCTTGTCGACGTGCAGCGTGATCCCGCCGTGGGTGGAGAGGGCCTGGAAGAATTCGCGCACAAGCTCGGTGTCGAAGGTGCCGATCTTGGGGGTGGGGAAGTCAACGGTCCAGATCAGGAAGGGCCGCGCGGAGAGGTCCAGCGCGGTGGCAATCTGGGCGTCGTCCATCGCCAGGCGGAAGTGGCCGTAGCGGCGGATGCCGCGCTTGTCGCCAAGCGCCTTGGTCAGGGCCTGGCCGAGCGCGATGCCGACGTCTTCCACGGTGTGGTGGTCGTCGATGTGGAGGTCGCCCTTGGCGCGGACGTTGAGGTCGATCAGGCTGTGGCGCGCGAGCTGGTCCAGCATGTGGTCGAAGAAGCCGACGCCGGTCTGGCAGTCGGACTTGCCCGTGCCGTCGAGAGCGACGGTGACGGAAATCTCGGTCTCGGCGGTCTTGCGGGTGACGGTGGCCTGGCGCATGGGCATCCCCTGGGTGACGCGGGCGTTATAGGACGCGGGGCGGCAGAGGGAAAGGCGGTTCGGGACGCTGGCACCGCAGGTGATGCAGCCCGGGCGCAGTGCGGTGGGGCCGAGCGGTGGTTGCAATCGGGTGGCAAATGATTATCCCCTTTGCCCAAGTCCGGGCATAATCTTGTCAGGACTTTCCGCGAGACATTCGTTGATATCCAGCTTGGAGCAGGCATTGGTCATGGCCGAACTTTTCCCGGTTCTTCTGTGTGGTGGGTCGGGGACGCGGCTTTGGCCCGTGTCGCGCAAGAGCTTTCCCAAGCAGTTCGTGCCGCTGGCGGGGGAAGGAACCCTGTTCCAGGCGGCGGCGGCACGGATGCGGGGGGCGGTTGGCGTTGCAAGTCCGCTGGTGATCACCAATTCCGACTTCCGCTTCATCGTGGCCGAGCAGCTGGCGGCGCAAGGACTGCGGCCGAGCGCGATCCTGATCGAGCCGTCGGCGCGGAACACGGGGCCAGCGATACTGGCGGCGGCGCTGCATCTGGCGGCGCAGGACCCCGAGGCGATGCTTCTGGTGATGCCGACTGACCATGCGATCCCGGATGTGGCGGCCTTCCGTACCGCCGTCGCCGCAGGCGTGCCGCGCGCGGAGGCGGGGCAGATCGTGACCTTCGGGGTCAGGCCGGACCGGGCCGAGACGGGCTATGGCTGGATCGAGGTGGCAGGGGCGGTGACGGACGGCGCAGCCCATAAGGTGGCGCGCTTTGTCGAGAAGCCGGGTCTGGAGCGCGCGCAGGCGATGCTGGCCGAAGGGCGCTATCTGTGGAATGCGGGGATATTCCTCGCCTCGGCCAAGGTGCTGATCGCGGCCTTCGAGGCGCATGCGGGTGACCTGGTGGGCCCGGTGTCGCAGGCGGTCCGGGGCGCGCGGGCGGACCTGGACTTCCTGCGGTTGGCCGAGGCGCCGTGGGCGGGGGCGCGGGATATCTCGGTCGACTTCGCGGTGATGGAGAAGGCCGCGAACATCGAAGTGGTGCCCTTTGGCGCGGCCTGGTCCGATCTGGGCGACTGGAACGCGGTTTGGCGCGAGAATGGCAGCGGGACGGTCCGGCAGGGCGCGGTGACGGCGATCGACTGCGAGGGGACGCTGCTGCGGTCCGAGGTCGAGGGACAGCATCTAGTGGGGATCGGGCTGACCGACCTTGTCGTCGTGGCGATGCCGGACGCGGTGCTGGTGGCCGACCGGTCGCGGGCGCAGGATGTGAAGCTGGCGGTGGCCGAGATGAAGGCCAATGCGGTGCGGCAGGCCGAGGTCTTTCCGCGCGATCACCGGCCCTGGGGCTGGTTCGAGACGCTGGCGCTGGCCGACCGGTTCCAGGTCAAGCGGATCGTGGTGAAACCGGGCGCGGCTTTAAGCCTGCAAAGCCACATCCACCGGGCCGAGCACTGGATCGTGGTCAGCGGGACGGCTCAGGTCACGGTGGGGGATGAGGTGAAGTTGCTGAGCGAGAACCAGTCGGTCTATGTGCCGCTGGGCGCGATCCACCGGCTGGCGAACCCCGGCAAGGTGCCGGTGGTTCTGATCGAGGTGCAGACCGGCGCCTATCTGGGCGAGGACGATATCATCCGCTACGAAGACATCTATGCCCGGGGCGACGAGCAGGGGCCGAAGCGGTGACCGACCCGGTGCTGTTCGACCGTCTGGCCATCGTCATGGCGCATCCGGATGACGAGGTGCTCTGGGCCGGATCGGCGCTGCGGGCGGCCGAGAAGATCGTGGTGGTCTACGGCGAGTTGCCTTGCGCGCGCGAGTTGACCGAGGGACGGAAAGCCGCGATGGCGGCCTTCCCGCTGCCGACGCTGGACTGGCTGGGGATGGTTGAGTCGGGGGTGTTCGACAGCGCCTCGTGGCCGACCCCGCTGGAGACGGAGTATGGCGTCTTCCCGCACCGCGCGTTGCGGGTGTTGGACAGCTTTGATCCCGACCGCTACCGGCACCAGTTCGGCGAGTTGCGCACGGTGCTGCGGGACCGTCTGGCGGGGATGAGAAACGTGATCGCGCATGGCCCCTGGGGCGAATACGGGCACGAGGACCACATCCAGGTCTTCCGCGTGGTGGCAAGCCTTGCGGAAGAGATGGGCTTTCGGCTTTGGGTGCCGGGCTATGTGGCGCCCAAGGCCGAGGCGCTGATGCAGCGCAACCTGCGCTTCCTGGGCCGCCCGACCGTTCCCTTGCCGATCGACCCGGTCCTGGCCGACGAGATCGCCCAGATCTACAAACGCACGAAGACCTGGACCTGGTTCGACGACTATGTCTGGCCGGATGCCGAGCAGTTCCTTCCCTGGTATCCGCAGGGTGCGCCGGAGGGGCAGGCCGCTGTCGTCAAGGATATCCAGCGGATCCGGTTGCCGGCGGATTTCGAGGCCAACCCAAGGCCGTGGGAGAACCGTCGTCGCAGATGGGTTCGCCTGGCCCTGTCCTGGCTGAACGCGCGCAAGGCAGGCTAGGTGGAGCTGCTTCAGACCTCGATTACTTGCGCCTTCACTCGCTGGAGCCCCGGTTTGGGCGACAACAATCTGATGGGCTGGTTGACGGTGCTGGTCTATCTGGCCGCAGGGATCGCGTCGGCCCGCGCGGCGCTGGCCTGTGGGGGCGACGGGCCAAAGGTGCTGGAGCGGCGCTTCTGGTGGACTGCGGCGGCAGTGATGTTGCTGCTGGCGGTCAACAAGCAGCTGGACCTGCAGTCGCTTCTGACGATGCTGGCTCGCTGCCATGCGTCTTTGGCGGGCTGGTACGGCCAGCGTCGCAGCCTGCAGCGCGCCTTCATCTTTCTGGTGGCCGGTGGCGGGTTTGGCCTGATGGTCCTCTTGGCCCTGCTTCTGCGCAGCATCCTTGACCGGGTCTGGGTAGCACTGGCCGGTTTGACCTTCGTCTGCGTCTTCGTGGTGATCCGGGCCGCGAGCTTTCATCACTTGGACGGTCTGATCGGGAGCGTCGCAATGGGCCTCGAGGTGAACTGGATTCTGGAACTGCCGGGACCGCTTCTGGTGCTTGGCACCGCCTGGCGCCGCCGAGCGACCCTCTCGGCGGCCTGATCGAGCCCAAGCCGAATCGCGATTGAGCACGTTCATCGTCCGGGATGGGCCTCTTGCCCGTCGTTTGGGCAGACGCGGCACTCCGCCGGCCACCTTAACAAAAAATTCACCGTTTCGAGATTCCGCACAATTTCGTGCTTAAGACGCATGCGCCGGAAGGCATCTGTCACGGCCAAATGACGCAGTGCAGCGTAGTTGCGGCGGCCCGCCTGCCAAAACCCGTGGAAAAACATGGCAATGGTGTGGCGAAACTTCGCTTTGTTGACAAAATCCGCTGGACTCGGGTTCGCAGCACCCGTTTCCAGCCGTGCGCTACCCCGATCCTGAATACAACCATAGCGTGTAACCCAATGAGAAGTAATCACTTTCTGTGCGTTTCGTCACTTATGGCGAGATTGCGGCAGTGGAACCTCGATGGTAGAAGCGTGTTGTGAAGCAGACGGTGTAATCGGTGTCTGGTTCGGGACCGGGTCGGCAATATAGGGCCGGTTTGGCAAGATTTTGCTCAAGGATTGTACCCTTTCGGAGGCGGTAAAATGGATGTTCGTTCAGACCTAGGCGAGCAGAGTTTCGAGCGGCCTTCGATCACTGTCGGTCAGGGTTGGGTGCGCGTCCGCAGAGAGCCGCTGTATCGCCGGGTTCTGAAGCGCTGGGTGGATGTTGCCCTTGTGGTGCTTGTCGCGCCGTTCATCGTGCCGGTCGTGTTGGTTCTGGCTCTTGTGCTGAAGTTGACGGGTCATTCCCCGTTCTTCTTCCAGGACCGCGTCGGCAAGGATGGCAGGATCTTCAAGCTATGGAAGCTGCGCACGATGGTGCCCGATGCCGATGCGCGGCTGCGGGCCTATCTGCAAAGCGATGCGAACGTGCGGCAGGAATGGGAAACCTTCCAGAAGCTGGCGCGAGATCCCCGTATCACCGAGTTTGGCCAGTTCCTGCGCAAAAGCTCGCTTGACGAGCTGCCGCAGCTTTGGAACGTGCTGGTCGGGGACATGAGCCTGGTTGGCCCGCGCCCGATGATGGTGGACCAGCAGGACCTGTATCCGGGCAGCGCCTATTATGCCCTGCGGCCCGGGCTGACCGGCACCTGGCAGATTTCGGAACGCAACCACTCGACCTTCGCCCAGCGCGCCGAGTTCGACGCCGAGTACGAGCGGAGCCTGACGTTCATCAGGGATTTGAAGATCCTGCTGGCGACTGTGGGTGTGGTGCTGAGGGCGACTGGGAAGTAAGCGGGGGTTGCGCGGCGCCTTCGCGCGGGCTGTACCTGATCCACGCGACAAGGGCCACGCCGGGCAGCAGGATCAGAAAGCCGGTCGCGGGATAGGCCAGCAGGACAGCCCAGAGTGGAAAGTCATAGATATACAGGACCACCGAGACGCTGGCAGCGCAAAACATCGCGATCAATACCAGGCCCAATGCCATCCATGACTCCCCAGTCGGAGCACCATCGTTACATAACCCAGGACAGTTCGACAACCTAGGCGTCCCGGGGCATTCGTCGAGACATTACGCGTGATTCAGGTTCTCGCCAAACGTCCTTCGGTCTGTCTTTGGCGGAACATGGCCGATGCTTTTCCGGAAGACCCGACTGGGTCACCTACGTCGCGGGCGTCTTCGGTGGACCTGCAGGGGCCGGATCGATCAGGCCTGGGTGCGCAGGGTCCGTTCGGACGGGACGGACTGACGGGCGCGGATGCTCCACAATGCGGCGGTCAGGAGGAGCGTCAGGCTGCAGACGGCCGGGTAACTGATCACGACCGCCCAGATCGGAAGCGACAGGGCGAGGGTCATGGCCACGGCTGCAAGGCCGACCACTGCGGACACCAGAACCATTCCTGCCATCATTTCACGCATCCCCTACGTGGTTTACAATCGCAGCGTGTTGGTGCGGCATGGCAAGATTATGGCCGTGCGTTGGAAAATCTGCGTCGGATCGAAAAGTGCAAGAGCCTCCTGTTCCGGTCGCGGGCGGGCGGGGCGGCGGCGGTGGCGCTTGCGCGGGCCAGTTCAGGGGTTGCCGGTGGGAAGGTCGACCTTTGGTGACCCGGAGGTGGAATGGAATTAAGCTATTGATACGGAATGACATAATGGAAGGTTTGGAGTGCGCGGCGGGGCTTGGCGGGGCAATCGGCGGCGCGCCTGCCGGTCGCAGGTCCGAGGGCGCGGCGACATGCCGCAAGGCGCAAGGGCCGTCCCCCCGGTCAAATCCGGAAGTTGCCAAGGATTGCCTTTCTTTTGTCATTCCGGGACAGCAAGGTAGGCCCGGACATTGGGGTGCAGTTCATTGATCGCCACATACCGCAAGCTTTTCGCATTGTTCGACGAAGTCGAGCGTCGGCGATTCTGGTTGCTTACCGGGCTGATGGTCATGGTCGCGATTGCCGAGATCATGGGGATTTCGGCTGTGCTCATGCTGCTGCAGGTCCTGGCCGAGCCGGACATGGTGCAGACCAATGCGCGGCTGGCCGCGGTCTATGATTGGGTCGGGTTCGACAGCACCTTCACTTTCCAGGTGAGCCTTGCCGCTGGGGTCCTTGTCGTGGTGATGGGGGGATTGGCGGTCAAGGCGCTGGGGACCTATGCGCTGATCCGCTTTTCGACGATGCGGGGGTATACGGTGTCGACGCGGCTGCTATCGGCCTATCTCAGCCAGTCCTACGCGTGGTTTCTGGACCGCAACAGCGCCGAGCTGGGCAAGAACGTGCTGAACGAGGTCGATGGCCTGGTCGCGCGGGTGATCCAGCCCTGCCTGCGGCTTGTAGCCAACGGGCTGATGGTCTTTGCGATTCTGTGCTTCCTGATGCTGGTCGATCCACTGGTCACCCTGTTCTCGGCCCTGGTGCTGGGGCTGGGCTACGGGCTGATCTACCTGCGCTTCCGGGGCCGGCTGCACCGGCTGGGCGAGGATATGATGAACGCCTACGAGGACCGCTTCGTGGTGGCGCAGGAAGCGACGGGCGGGATCAAGGACGTCAAGGTCATGGGCCTAGAGGCAGGCTATGTCGCGAGCTACGCCAAGGCGGCGCGCAAGGCGGCGCATTCGGGCGCGACGATGGGCGTGATGGGGGAACTGCCGCGCTTTATCCTGGAGGCGATCACCTTCGGCACGCTTCTGGGGCTGATCCTGCTTCTCTTGTTCCGCAATGAGGGCAACATCACCGCCATCGTGCCGACGCTGGGGGTGATCGCGTTCTCGACCATGCGTCTTCTGCCGTCGCTGCAGCAGATCTACCATTCGCTGGTGTCGCTGCGCGGGGCGACGGCGATCCTGGACACGATCGTGCATGA
>JAIXSA010000171.1 GCA_027484915.1 Paracoccaceae bacterium
ACCAAACCGATCAGCAGGTGCAGGCTGTAGCTTAAATCAGCCGGAAAACTGTCCAAGAGTTGGGGAGTAGCTCAGTTCCGTTGCGCCACGTGGCGGTTGCCCCATTGGTAAGACTGGACGCGGCCCTCTTGAAACCCGGCCTCGACCAAAAGGTTCTTCAATCCCCGCGCAGTCCAGCGGGAGCAGTCCACCGGCGCGCCGTGGAACGGGGCGAAGAACGGCACCGCGACCCAGAACCAGCCCCCGGAGCGAAGCATCCGGTAGATGTTGCGGGTGGCCGCATAGGGGCGGTCCAGATGTTCCCAGACCTGGTTGGCCATAATGAGGTCAAAGCGGACGACCTTGCCCCCCTCGTCCTACATCGGACCCTTGCAAGGGTCGAACTTCCAGCGGTTCAGCGCGAGGTAACTGCGGAAGGGAAAACCTTCGCCCCATTTCCCCGACAGCTCCAGGACGTCCAGCTTTTCCGGGCCGAGACTGGTGATCCAGTCCCGGCTGGCCTTTTGCATGACGACCCGGTTCAGCGACCGCATCAGATGTGGAGGGCCCGTCCGTAGGCGTCGAGCACGGCTTCGTGCATCATCTCGGACAGGGTCGGGTGCGGGAAGACGGTGTTCATCAGGTCTTCTTCCGTGGTCTCCAGCGTGCGGCCGATGACATAGCCCTGGATCAGTTCGGTCACTTCCGCGCCGACCATGTGGGCGCCCAGAAGCTCACCCGTCTTGGCGTCGAAGATGGTCTTGATCATCCCCTCGGATTCCCCCAGCGCGATGGCCTTGCCGTTGCCGATGAAGGGGAAGCGGCCGACCTTGATCTGGTATCCGGCGTCCTTGGCCTTCTGTTCGGTCAGGCCAACCGAGGCGATCTGCGGGTGGCAGTAGGTGCAGCCGGCGATGGAGTTCGGCTTGATCGGGTGCGGATGGCCGCCCGCGATCAGTTCCGCGACCATGACGCCTTCGTGGCTGGCCTTGTGCGCAAGCCAGGGCGCGCCCGCGATGTCGCCGATGGCGTAAAGCCCTTCGACCCCGGTCCGGCAGTATTCGTCGGTCACGACATGGGTGCGGTCGATCTTCACGCCAAGCGCTTCCAGGCCGAGGTTTTCCACGTTGCCGACGATGCCGACGGCGGAGATGACGGTGTCGAAGTCCTGCGTGGTGACCTTGCCGTCCTGTTCGATATGGGCGGTCACGCCGACGCCGGGCTTGCGGTCAAGCTTCTTCACGGCGGCTTTTTCGAGGATCTTCATGCCCTGCTTGACGAAGCTTTTCTTCGCGAAGGCGCTGATTTCGGCGTCTTCGACGGGCAGGATGCGATCCATCACCTCAACCACCGTGGTGTCCGCGCCCAGCGTGTTGAAGAAGCTGGCGAATTCGATGCCGATGGCACCGGAGCCGATGACGAGAAGCTTTTTCGGCATCCGGGTCGCGACGAGCGCGTGCTTGTAGGACCACACAAGATCGCCGTCGGCCTCAAGCCCCGGAAGCTCGCGGGCGCGGGCGCCGGTGGCGAGGATGATCGACTTGGCGGTCAGTTCCTCCACCCCCTTGTCGGTCTTGACCGAAACCGTGCCCTTCTTCGGCAGCGTCGCCGCGCCCATGAAGACGGTGACCTTGTTCTTCTTCATCAGGTGGCCGATGCCGCCCGACAGTTGCTTGGCCACGGCGCGAGAGCGGGCGACGACGGCGGGAAGGTCATAGCTGATGCCCGTCGCGCCCAGGCCGAACTCCTTGGCGCGGTGCATCAGGTGGAAAACCTCGGCGCTGCGGAGAAGCGCCTTCGTCGGGATGCAGCCCCAGTTCAGGCAGATGCCGCCCAGGTGCTCACGCTCGACGATGGCGACCTTGAGGCCGAGTTGGCTTGCCCGGATGGCGGCGACGTAGCCCCCCGGTCCGGCACCGATCACGATTACGTCGAAGCTTTGGGCAGCCATCTTTCCCTCCTCCAGAAAAAGTAGTTTGCCATTAAACTATCTGGAAACCCCAAGCAACATTGGGGTCGCCGTGGGCCTATGCGTCGGGCGCATGGCTTTCCTCCTGCTCGGCACGCAGTTGGTTCACCAGCGCGGGATAGGCACCCGCGTCGAGGAAGGCCTGTTCCTCGGGTGTGGTCGTCCGCCCCAGCGCCGCGTTGCGGAAGGGGAAGCGGCCGAAGCGGGCGATGATCTCGCGGTGGGCTTTCGCATGGAGAAGGTAGTCCGCATCCTCGACCATGCGGGCGGAGTAAAGCTCGACCGACCAATCCTGGTCGGCGGGGTTCTCGGAATGCTCGAAGGGCAGGTAGAAGAAGGTGCGTTCGGGTTCCGGCACCGCGATGTCCCAGCCAAGGGCCACGGCGCGGCGGGCGGCAGCACGGGCGCGGGCGTCGGTGGCGAAGGCGCGCGCCTCGCCGCGGAACATGTTGCGGGGGAACTGGTCGGTAAGGATCAGGTAGGCGAGTGTTCCGGCCGGGCCTTCGACCCAATGTTCCAGCCCCCCGTCATGGGCCGCCTGCCACAGGTCGAGGAAGCGGTCGCGGCAGGCATCGTCCACTTCGTCGCCGCCATTGAACCAGCCCTTCGGGCCGATCTCGGTGATCCAGAAGTCCAGAAGTTCGACCGGGTCTGACATGGGGCCTCCGCTTGCCGGGGAAGCCTTGCAGGGAATGACGGGGCGTGCAACCCGAAGATGTCAGGCGGCCTTTTGCGGCGGATCGTCCTTGGCGGCCCCTTCGAGCACGGTTTCCACCGCCAGCGGCGAGGCCCCGGGAGTGACGCCGCGGAAGGCGCCCGAGACGCTGGGCGCGGCGCGCCGGGTCATGCGGTACAGCGCATAGCCGGCAAGGGCGGCGTAGAGGATGCCGATGAAAAGGAAGAAGCCCGAGGGGCCCGCCTGCTCCATCATCCAGCCGGTGGCGGTGGGGCCGAAGACCGCGCCGAAGCCGTTGAGGAAGATGAGCCCGGCCGAGGCCCCGGCCATCTGGTCGCGGCTGAGGAAGTCGTTGGTATAGGCGATGAGGAGCGCATAGACCGGGTTGGTGATCCCACCCAGGATCATCGCGATGCCGACGAGGGCGAAGAACGGCAGCGGCAGAAGTGCGGCAGCAAGCATGGTTACCGTGGCCGCCGCCGAAAGGCCCATGATCAGGGTGCGGCGGTCCATGCGGTCAGAGACCCAGCCGATCGGGTATTGCAGGACAAGGCCGCCGACATAGAGCGCGCCGACGAAGATCGAGATCTGGCGCACGGACAGCCCTTCTTGCGCGCCCCAGACCGAAGCCATGCCGAACATGGCGGAAAAGATGCCTCCGGTCAGAAGCATCCCCATGCAGCCGAGGGGCGAAATGCGGAAGAGCCGGGCAAAGGAGATCCGGCGCGCGCTGTCGAAGGCGGGGGCCGGGGTGGGGGCGAGGAGGATGGGCAGGAAGGCAAGCGAGACGAGGACCGAGGGCAGGATGAACAGCGCAAAGCCCGAGGGGTCGGGAAGGTTCAGCAGGACCTGGCTGGCGATGATGCCGATCATCTGCACGATCATGTAGGCCGACAGGGCCTGGCCGCGGGTGTCGTTCGAGGCGGTGTTGTTGATCCAGCTTTCGGCGGTGATGTAGATGCCGGAAAAGCAGAAGCCCGCGAAGACCCGCAGGACGGTCCAGACCACCCAGTCGGGGTAGACCGGGTAGATCACCAAAATCGCCGAGATGAGCGAGCCAAGCGCGGCGAAGACGCGCACGTGACCGACCTGGCGGATCATTTTCGGTGCGGCCCAGGAGCCGAAGAGGAAGCCCAGGAAATAGGCGGCCATCACGTAGGAAAGCTGGTAGGTCGTGAAGCCTTCCAGATCGCCGCGGATGCCCAGGAGCGTGCCCTGGATGCCGTTGCCAACCATCAGAAGCATGACGCCCATCAAAAGCGGCCAGGACTGGGTAAGGACCTTCAGCATCGTCTTTCCTGTCCGCGATTGTTTCGGCTTGCCTGCCTCAATCGGGACGCCAAGGCAAGCGGGCCTTGGGCTCTTTCGCCGGGCACCGGTTGAAATCGGCCGGGCGGTTCCCATTTGCAGAAAAACAACAGGGAAGCCGCCATGACCGACGAGAAGGACGACCCCCTCGCCCGCCGCCGCTTCGATGGCGTGCTTGACCCGACCGAACTGGCCGAGGCGCGTGCCGCAGGGGCGGCGCTGGCCTATTGCCCGCTGCAGCAGGGCTGGGTCCACCAGGGTGAGGAGGAGGACGATCCCGCCCCGCCCCTTTCGTGGCAGATGGGGCAGGCCCAGCTTTACAAGCGCATCGCCGGAACGCCGGTCTATGCCAAGCCCGAGACGCTGGCCTTGCGGGTCTGGGTCGAGGATGACCTGCCCGCCTACAAGGCGCTGATGGGCGATCCGGATCTCTGGACCTGGATGCTGGAGGACCGCCCCGCGCGGCTGGACGACGAGACCGCCCGTGCGCTGATCGCGCTGTCGACGGAAGGGACGCATCACAAGGTCCGGGTGGCGACGCTTGGCGGACGGCCGGTCGGTCAGGTGCGGCTGGAATACGGTCCCACGCCGGACAGAGGCGAGCTGAGCTACTGGATCGGGGCGGGCCAGCGCGGGAAGGGTCTGGGACGGCAGATGGTGCAGCGGTTCCTGGACCGGCTGGCGGCGCGCAAGCCGCATATCACCCGGATCACCGCCCGGGTTCATCCCGAGAACCTGGCGTCGCAGCGTCTTTTGCAGGCCTGCGGGTTCCGGGCCTGTGACCGGGCCGCACTTGCGCTGAAGCCACGCGGGCGGGACCGGGGTGACTGGCTGGGCTTCGTCTTCAGCCGTTAGGGATCAGCAGCGAGCTGTCGCCATAGCTGAAGAAGCGATAGCCCTCGCGGATCGCGTGGGCATAGATCGTGCGGATGCGCTCTTCGCCCATCAGCGCCGACACCAGCATGACCAGCGTCGACTTCGGCAGGTGGAAATTGGTCATCAGCGCGTCGGTCACCCGGAAGCGGTAGCCGGGGTAGATGAAGATATCCGTCTCGGCCTCGAACGGGTGCAGGACGCCTGCCTCGTCCGCCGCACTTTCGATCAGGCGCAGCGCCGTGGTGCCGACAGGGATCACCCTTCCCCCTGCCCGCTTGGTCGCGTTGATCTCTTCCGCTGCGGCCGCCGTCACCCGGCCCCATTCGGCATGCATCCGATGGGTCTTCACATCCTCGACCTTGACCGGCAGGAAGGTGCCCGCTCCGACGTGGAGCGTGACTTCGGTGAAGTCGACCCCCTTCGCGGCCAGCGCCTTCAGAAGTGCCTCGTCGAAGTGGAGGCTGGCCGTGGGCGCGGCGACAGCGCCCGTGTGGCGGGCGAAGACGGTCTGATAGTCGGTCCGGTCCTGGTCGTCTGCCGCGCGCTTGGCCGCGATATAGGGCGGCAGCGGCATGACCCCGGCTTCGGCCAGGGCGGCGTCGAAGTCATCCCCGGTCAGATCGAATGTGAGCGTGAGGTCAGTTTCCGACTTCTCGGCCACGGTGGCCGAAAGGCGGTCGGAGAAGCGGATCACCTCGCCCAGATGCACTTTGCGCAAGGGTTTGGCCAAGGCACGCCAACCCACTGCGCGGGGTTCCAGAAGCGTGATCTCGACGCGGGCCACGGCGTCGCCGCGCTGGCGGGTGCCGAAAAGGCGCGCGGGCAGGACCTTGGTGTTGTTCAGGACCAGGCGGTCGCCGGGACGGAATATGTCCACCAGATCATAGACATGCCGGTCGCTGATCCGGTCACCCTCGGCCAGAAGGAGCCGGGCATGAGTCCGCGGACGGGCTGGCCGGGTGGCGATCAGGCCCTCGGGCAGGTCAAAGTCGAAATCGGAAAGTTTCATCCGCCCCCCTCGGCGTCCTTAAGATTGGGCGGGCGCTGGCGGAAAAGCTCGCGGAACATGCCGGGTGTCAGCACCGACAGCGGGTTCACGGACACGTTCGGCGCCTCGGCGGTGCCGGTGACCCGGTAGTTGAACCCGAAAAGCCCTTCGCCCCTGCGTGTCAGGATCTGCCCCACCCCGTTGACCAGATAGATCGGCGAGATCACCCCTTGGAGGTCGAGCGCGCCCGAGCCGGTGAGGTAGAGCCCGGCGAAGGAAATGCCAAGGGACGCGCCGACGGCAGAGCCCTGAGTGATCTCGACCGCCTTTGGCGTGAGGATGAAGTTGACCTCGCCGTTGTTGAAGGCCAGCCCCTCGCCGTTCAGCTGTTCCAGAAGGCCCACGACCGAGACCGCGGACAGAAGCTCGGCCAGGGCCGGGGCACCCTGGACGCGCATCCGGGTGAAGGTGGCGCTGCCGGTGTATTCGCCCTCGGGGCCACGCGGGAACAATGTCATGTCCAAGGTGCCGCCGCGTCCCTTGTCGAAGATGCCCGCCGCTTCCATGACGGCCCCGGCATTTTCAGAGGTGATGCGGATCGCCGACCCGGCTTCTGCGGGGGCGACGATGCCCTCGATCAGGGCGGTGTCGTTGACGGCGGCGACGAAGCGGCCATTGAAGCCGCCGCTGCTGCCAAACTCGCCCCGGAAATCGGTCAGAGAGATGCCTTCAGATATCCGCAGCCGGTCTAGGCGGACATCCAGCGGTCCCCCGCCCCCGGCGGCGCCCTGGCTGTCGGGCATCCGCCGCATGTCTAGACTGCCGCCGGTGATCGCCACGTCCAGCGCACCGTTCCCGCGTCCGGTCAGCGTGACCGGGGCATCCAGCCAGTCGCCGGCAACGACGCGCTCGAATTCAGCCGTGTCGAGGCCCCCGCTTTCACGCGTGGTGATGCGACCCTGCGCCTCCAGCCCCGGCGCGTCCAGCGTCAGGCGCTCGACGACGGGTTCGCGCCCGAGCCGCGCCTCAAGGTCCAGCGAGGCGCGGGTCTTGGCGGCCTTGGACCAGCCAAGCGCATCAAGCCGCAGGGCAAGGCCGGAAAGGGTCGAGGTCAGCGTCAGTTGCAGGGGCAGGTCCTTGAACAGCGCCACGTCGATGGCGGCCGGTCCTTCGCCCTTGACGGAGCCTTCGGGCAGTTCCACCCCGAAGTCGCGCAGGACCGCGTCGGACAGCATCACCGTCCCGTTGACGCGGGCGCGGCCCTTCTGTTCCGGTCCGAAACCCTGGCGGTAGGTCAGGTCGACCGGCATGATGTCAAGCTTGCCTTTGCCCTTGAGTTCCAGCCCTTCGGTATTGACCGCGACCTCGATTTCCGGCGCGGTGAGGATGCGGCCGGGGACCAGCGCGGGCGAAGTGAAGTTGCGGACATGCCCGGCGACGGTGAAGCTGACCTCCTCGATCGGGATCTGCGGCTTTAGCGGCATGATCACGGTGGCAGTCAGGTCGGCGCGCCCGTCGCCCAGGTTGTAGGGCTGCCCGGCCTTGGAAAAGAAGCTGAACGGCTCCTGGTCCAGCAGCGACAAGGTGGCGGTCAGGCTGGCCGAGGTGACAAGGTCGACGCGCGCGGTCGCAGGGCGCTGGGTGATGTCGAGGATGCGGAAAACGGTGCCGTCGGCCTCGATCCGGCCGCCTTCGGGGGCGATGACGTGGCCCTTGTCCAGCGCGATGATGTAGGTCTTGTTGTCCAGCGTGGCGTGGCCGCTGCCGTTCAGGATCGGTGGCAGGGTGCGGACGAAGCGGACCTCGGTGTCCGAGAATTCGTAGCCGAGCGTGAATTGCGGCTGTCCGCCCGGTTGCAGGCGCAAGGCCGCCTGGACGTCGGTCAAGAGGCCCTGGCCCACGTTGGTGGCGAACCATGAGCGGGTCTTCGGCACGACCGAGACCGGCCAGACCTTCAGAAGCCGCTCGGTCGCGATCCGGTTGAGGTTCAGGTCGAGCGCGGCTTTCCAGCCGCCCTCGGTCGCCTCGGCAGAGCCCGACAGGCGCAGGCGTTCGTCACCCTCGACCAGCGAGACCTGGCCGATGTCCACCCGGAAGGGCCGCAACCGCAGCCGCAGGTCCAGCGCACCCTGGCTGAAGCGGACGGGTTCTTCGAACAGACCCTCGGGGTCCAGGGTGACCTCTTCGACCGCGATCTGGGCGAGGATGCTGTCGGGCAGCGCCCCCGGCGCCGCCGGTGCGCCGTCCGACGCGAGCAGGTCACCGTGGCCCCGCGCCGTCAGGCGCAGCGAAGGACTTTCGACGGAAAGGCCGGACAGCGCGATCCGGGCCGTGGCGGGATCATAGGCCAGCGACAGCGCGGCGCGGTCGAAACCGATTGGCCTTGCCCCATCGCCGGGCGCGAGGCTGCCCGCTGCGAGTGCAAGCTCGGCTGTAAGGCCGGCAAAGCCTCCATCCTCCCCCAACCGCGCCTCAAGCGCGCCCGAGATCGGCGCGTCGACGAAGCTGAGGAAGGCCAGCGGCGGGGCCATGACGGCAAGGTCCGCGGCGGCGATGGTGTCGACCCGGGCTGTCAGGTGTGCGGTCTGGTCCCCCTTTTTCGACACCAGTGTGAGAACCGACTGTGCTGGAGTGATCCGGTCAAGCAGCGTAAGGCCGAGTTCGGCGGAAATCTCGCTGTCACCGTTCTGGATCACAAGCCGTCCGTCGCCGACCTGCCAGGTCCGCCCGGCCCGTTCGTCGGTGAGGGTCAGGGTCAGCCCCTCGGCCTCGATCGTGGCAAGCGAGGCAAGGGCCGGGCTGGCGAAAGCCACCTCGACGGCTGTCAGCACTTCCGAGACGCTGCGCGGCCCGGCGCCGCCTTGCATCCCGTCGAACTGCAGGTCGATCCGGCCCGCCGCATCGCGCCGCACGGCCAGCCGCGCGCCCGACAGCCGCACCTGTGACGGGCGCACCTGGCCCGACAGCAGCGCCTGCGGGTCGAAGGCCACCATCGCCTCGGGCAGGGTCAGAAGCGACCTCCCGGTGTCGCCGATCAGTCGGATGTCCTTCAACCGGAAGCGGGGGACGAAATCGGTGTCGACCGCAAGCTCCACCGCGCCAAGCGACACTGCGGTACCCTTCGGCAGCCGTGCCTGGGCGAGGCCCTCGTTCAGCCGTGCCTCGATCTCGGCCACGCCCCAGGTCGGGAGCTGGATCGTCTTGCCGGTATAGGCCATCGTCAGGTAGCCGAAGCCGAGCGCCAGCACGACCAGCGTCAGGATGACGGTAAGACTGATCCGCCCCCGCGCCCGAACCTTTCGGGGCCTGTGCCCCCTGGCCGGAGTGGGAGTTGGGGGCTGTTCAGGATCAGTCAGGATCAAGCGCTGGTCACGCCCCGGCGCGGCAACGGGGCGGCGCCCGTCTTCCTTGCCCGCCGACTGGTCGTTCATCTGCGCCTGGCGCCCCGCTGCATTGCCCGCCCCCCCAGGACCCGGGGTGACGCCGACGATCCCTGCCTTTATCTTTGCGCGAAGGCAACTAGATGCAAAGTCACAATAGGCCACAAGGCAAGGAGCCGCCCATGATTTCCGCAGGACAGACCGCCCCCGACTTCACCCTTCCGCGCGATGGTGGCGCGACGGTGACACTTTCGGCCCTGAGGCCCGGCAAGGTGGTCCTGTACTTCTACCCCAAGGACGACACCCCCGGCTGCACGCTGGAAGCCCAGGATTTCAACGCCCGCCAGGCCGAGTTCGCGGCCGCAGGGACCACGGTGATCGGCGTGTCCAAGGACAGCGTCAAAAGCCACGACAAGTTCTGCAAGAAGCACGGGCTGGGCGGGATCATCCTGGCTTCGGACGAGGCGGGCACCACGTCGGAAGACTATGGCGTCTGGCTGGAGAAAAGCATGTACGGCAAGACCTATATGGGGATCGAGCGGACGACGGTGCTGATCGACGGTACGGGCAACGTGGCGCGGGTCTGGAACAAGGTCAGCGTCAAGGGCCATGCCGACGAGGTGCTGGCGGCAGCGAAGGCGTTGTGAGATAGGGACCAAATTCCTTGAGTAAGGAATTTGACAAAATTCTTACTCAAGAGTTTTGGGGACCGAACGGATGACGCAAAGCCTGGCGGAAATGGCGGTGGAGGTGCTGACCACTGCCGATGGCCGCGCCAAGACCGCACTTGGCCGTGCCCATGCGGCCCGCTGGTTCGCCGCAC
This sequence comes from Paracoccaceae bacterium, assembly GCA_027484915.1. GTDB lineage: Bacteria > Pseudomonadota > Alphaproteobacteria > Rhodobacterales > Rhodobacteraceae > Tabrizicola. The sequence continues at coordinate 10,000 of JAIXSA010000171.1, forward strand.
GCGAGGCGGGCCAGCCCCCGCCCATCGGCCAGGCCGCACCGCCCCTGCGCCCCGCCCGTCCAGACAAGCCGGCGCTTCTGAACCCCAAGGACGTCCCGCGCCGCCGCCCCGGCAGCCGAGAGGGGCGGATCGCCCTTCTGCATGCGGTGGCCCATATCGAATTGAACGCGGTCGACCTGCACTGGGACATCATTGCCCGTTTCACCGACCAACCGATGCCCCTGGGCTTCTACGACGACTGGGTGAAGGCCGCCGACGAGGAAGCCAAGCATTTCAACCTGATCTGCGACTGCCTTGAGGCGATGGGCAGCCATTACGGCGCGCTTCCGGCCCATGCCGGCATGTGGCGCGCGGCCGAGGACACGGTGGGCGACCTGCATGGACGGTTGGCCGTGGTACCGATGGTGCTGGAGGCCCGAGGCCTGGACGTGACGCCGGGCATGATCGAGGTCTTCGCCCGACATGGCGAGACCCAGGCGCTGGCGGCCCTTGAGGTGATCTATGCCGAGGAAGTGGCCCATGTCGCCTATGGATCGAAATGGTTCAACTGGCTTTGCGGGCGGGACGGCACCGACCCCAAAGAGGTGTTTCACGCCCTCGTCCGGCGTTATTTCCACGGACAGTTGAAGCCGCCTTTCAACGAGGCCAAGCGCGCCGACGCCGGCCTGCCGCCCGATTTCTACTGGCCTCTGGTCGAGGCGGAGGACTAGTCGGCGGTTTCTTGCCGATGAACTCTCTGCCCCACGCGGAAAAACCCTGCCTGTGGTCAAAATTGTTGCGGGCTTGAAACAGCATGGCTAATCAGGTCCAGGCCCGGGGCTCGTGCCTTGGGGTAACGCTGCAAAGCCACTGCCAAGGCTATGAACGGATGACCCCAACGTGCTGAATCGCCTCGCCTATCGGTTCCATCAAAGTCTGGAACGGCATTTTCCCGAACAGCGGCTCTTCCTAAAATCCGATACCGAGACGCGGTTCATCCGTCTCAGGCCCGCGACGCAGATCATCGCGCTGGTCGGCGGGACGCTGGCGCTGGCCTGGATCATCGTCGCCACCGCATTGATCATGATGGACCAGATCGGGGCCGGATCGGCACGCGAACAGTCGATGCGCCAGCAGGCCTTGTACGAGGAACGGCTGACCGCGTTGTCATCTGACCGCGACTTGCGGGCCGAGGAAGCCGTTCGCGCGCAAGAACGCTTCAACATTGCACTGGCCCAGGTGTCCGAGATGCAGGAGCGGCTGCTCGCCTCGGAAGACCGCCGCCGCGAGCTGGAGACCGGGATCGAGGCCATCCAGGACACCCTGCGCGAGACGATCAAGGAGCGGGACACCGCCCGCGCCGAGGCGGAGCGCGTGACGCTGGCGCTGAACAGCCAGACCGGGGGTGCGACAGAGCTTGGGCGCGCCACGGACACGGTCGCGACGCTGGAATTCCTGACCGGCGCTCTGGGAGATGCGGCCGAGGAGCGCAACGAGGTCCTGGCCGAGGTCGAGACTGCACGCGAGGAAGCGCAGCTGATCGCCGATGCGAAAGAGGCGCTGGAGCTGCGCAACAACGCGATCTTCAGCAAGCTGGAAGAGGCGCTTACAGTCTCGGTCGAGCCGCTGGACAAGATGTTCCGCGAGGCCGGGATGGCGCCCGAGGACCTGATCGGCGCGGTGCGCGAGGGCTACTCGGGTCAAGGCGGGCCGCTGACGCCGATCTCGTTCTCGACCTCCGGCGCGGCCCCTTCGCCAGAAGAGCTGCGGGCGAACGCGATCCTCACCGGTCTTGACCGGATGAACATGTACCGCATCGCGGCCTTCAAGCTGCCTTTCGCAATGCCGCTGAAGGACAGCTTCCGCTGGACCTCCGGCTTTGGCTACCGCAAGGACCCGAAGGGCGCCGGCACGCGGATGCATGAGGGCACCGACATGGCAGGCGCCTATGGCACCCCGGTCTATGCCACCGCCGACGGAGTCGTGATTCATGCCGGCTGGGACAACGGCTATGGCCGCCTGGTCAAGATCAAGCACGACTTCGGTGTCGAGACGCGATACGGCCACCTTTCGCAGGTGCGGGTCGAAGTCGGCCAAAGGGTCTCGCGCGGCGACCGGATCGGTGATATGGGCAATTCAGGCCGGTCGACCGGAACGCATCTCCACTACGAAGTCCGCCTCTCTGGTGAGGCCGTTAACCCGATGACCTTCATAAAGGCAGCGAAGAATGTTTTCTAAGAGCCGCATCAACGAGCCGGGCCCTAAGGCCGAAGTCGAGAAGCCCAAAACCCCGGAGACCCCGATGAGCAAGCCCAGCATGGATTTCACCCCGACCGCTCCGAAGGGCAAGGCGGGCGCATCGGTCCTGTCGTCGGACCTGACGGTCGTGGGCAACCTGCGCACCACGGGCGACATCCAGGTCGAGGGCACGGTCGAGGGCGACATCCGCGCGCATCTTCTGACCGTCGGCGAAAGCGCCACGATCCGCGGCGAGGTCGTTGCTGACGACATCGTGGTCAATGGCCGAGTGATCGGCCGCGTCCGGGGCCTGAAGGTGCGCCTCACCTCTACCGCGCGGGTCGAAGGCGACATCATCCACAAGACCATCGCCATCGAATCCGGTGCGCATTTCGAAGGCTCGGTCCAGCGTCAGGAAGACCCGCTGGCCAACGGCCGCACCCCCGGCGGCGCGGTCCGTCTGGACACGCCCGTCCCCGCGACCGACGCCGAATAAGCCGACCGATCATGACCATTGCGCGGGCATCGGAGGGCACTCCGGTGCCCGTTTTCTTCTGTGCCGAGAGCGACCGGCGGATCATCCTGTGGGCCGCGATTCTGGCCTCGTCGATGGGGTTCATCGATTCCTCGGTAACCTCGATCGCGCTTCCCGCCATGCGCGAGGCGCTGGGGGCGTCGCTGCCGCAGGCGCAGTGGATCAACGCGTCCTATCTTCTCGCCGTGTCCTCGCTGGTGCTGGTCGGTGGGGCGATGGGCGACCGGTTCGGGATCGCGCGGATCTTCTCGCTGGGAATTCTGGTGTTCGTCGCGGGGTCCCTGGCCTGCGCCGCCGCGCTGACACCCGAACAGATGATCGCTGCCCGGGCCGCAAAAGGCCTGGGCGCGGCGATGATGGTGCCTGGGTCGATGGCGATGGTCTCACGCGCCTATCCGCGGGACGAGCGGGGTCGCGCCTTGGGCCTTTGGGCGGCGGCTTCGACCCTGACGACGGCGCTGGGGCCAGTGCTGGGCGGCATGTTCGTCACCTGGGGCGGCGAGATCGGCTGGCGGCTGGTCTTCGCGCTGAACCTGCCCCTGGGCCTGGCCGCGCTGTGGCTGGTGCAGGGCCGCACGCCGGGCGACGTGGGCAAGCCTGGGGTCCGCGTGGACCTGCCGGGGGCAGTCCTTGCGACGCTGGCCCTTGGGCTTATGGCCTGGGCGCTGACCGATCCGAGCGCGCCCGCCTGGATTGCCCTCGCCGCAGGGGCAAGCCTGGTCGGCTTCCTTGCCTGGGAGGCGGTGGCCCCTGCCCCAATGCTGCGTCTTGGCCTTTTCCGCAACCGGACGCTGGCGGTGACGAACGTCGTGACCTTCGTCCTTTATTTCGCGCTGAACGGGGTGATGTTCTACCTGCCGATGACCGCTGTCTCGGCCTGGGGCGTCACTGCGCTGGAGGTGACGGCGGCGTTCCTGCCGATCTCGATCCTGATCGGAGTGATGTCCGCCCCGGCAGGCCGGCTGGCCGACCGGTTTGGCGCGGGGCCCCTGATGGCGGCGGGGTCGGCCCTGGTGGCGGTCGCCTATGCGGGCCTGTGGCACTTTGCGCCCGACGGGCGGTTCTGGAGCCATGTCGTCCCCTTTACGGCACTGGCGGGGCTGGGGCTGGGCCTGGTTGTCGCGCCGCTGACGGCGGCGGCGATGCAGGGGGCCGAGGATGGCGAACAGGGCGCGGCCTCGGGTGTGAACAACGCCGTGGCGCGGGTCGCGGGGCTGGTGGCCGTCGCCCTTCTGGGCCGGATGGCGTCGGCCGCCTATGGTCCGGGTGCGCCGGGGTTTGGGGTCACCGGGGACAGCGCACAGCATCTGGCCGCAACCGGCGCAGCGTTCGGCACGGTGGCGCTGACCGCCAGCCTGATGGCAGCGCTGGCGGCGGTGCTGGCGCTTCTTGTCAGTCGTCCGGTCAGGTGATCGCGCGGCAGTAGAGGTGCCAGCTTGCGTGCCCGAACAGCGGCAGGACAAGGAACAGCCCCAGAAACCCCGGCAGCATCCCTGCAAAGAGGCAAACGCCGATCAGCGCACCCCAGCCCAGCATGACGCGGGGATTTTCCCGCACAAGCGCGAAGCTGGTCAGCATGGCGGTCACGAAATCAACCTCGCGGTCCAGAAGCATCGGCAGGCTGACCACCATCAGGCTGAAAAGAAGCGTCGCGAAGACCGCGCCCACCGCCGTGCCGAAGGCGAGCATCGCAAGGCCCTGGGGCGACAGGAACACCGCCAGCGACGACGACACATTGGTCATCGTCGCGTTGCCGAGGAAAAGCGCGAAGATCATGTGCGACAGGAAGTTCCAGAACAGGAAATAGACCACGATCACCGCAGCTATCGCCGGGATCTGCCGGTCCTTCTGACGGAAGATCACCCCGAAGATTTCGCGGGCCACCAGCGGCTCGCCGCCCTCCAGCCGGCGTGAAATTTCATAGAACCCGCAGGCGATGAACGGGCCCAGGATCGGGAAGCCGGCGCTGGCGGGAAGGGTCCACCAGACCTGACCCTTCGTCGTCATGGCCCAGGTGATCAGCCAGCCGCCCAGGACATAGACGGCCGAGAAGGCGAGCCCTAGAAGCGGGGCGCGCCTCAAGTCGCGCCATCCGGCCGCAAGGCTTTCCCGCAGGTCGGAGGAATCGACCAGATTGATCTCGGGCACGGCGGGCGGGTGCGTGACGCTCATGCCCAAAGATTAAGCGCGGGGTAATACGCCAGGCAAGGATTTTGCCGTCGTCAATCGACGTCCGCGAAGTCGCCCCGCTTCTTGCCAGAGGCGTTCAGCGCCAAGGTGGCCGACATGAACCCGTCGAGGTCGCCGTCCAGCACGCCCTGGGTGTCCGAGGTCTCGTGCCCCGTGCGCAGGTCCTTCACCATCTGGTAGGGCTGCAGGACGTAGGAGCGGATCTGGTTGCCCCAACCGGCGTCGCCCTTGTTCTCGTGCGCCTCGTTGATGGCGGCGTTCCGCTTGTCCAGTTCCTGCTGGTACAACCGGGACTTCAGCGCCTTCATCGCGATGTCGCGGTTCTGGTGCTGTGATTTCAGGGACGAGGTCACGACAATGCCGGACGGGAAGTGGGTGATCCGGACGGCCGAGTCGGTCTTGTTGACGTGCTGGCCGCCCGCGCCTGACGACCGGAAGGTGTCGATGCGGATGTCCTTGTCCTGGACCTCGATCTCGATGTTGTCGTCGACCACGGGGTAGACCCAGACCGAGCAGAACGAGGTATGGCGGCGGGCGGCGGAATCGTAGGGCGAGATGCGGACCAGCCGGTGCACCCCGGCCTCGGTCTTCAGCCAGCCGTAGGCGTTCTTGCCGCTGATCTTGTAGGAGGCGGACTTGATCCCCGCGCCGTCGCCTTCGGATTCCGACTGAAGTTCCACGGTGAAGCCGCGCTTTTCGGCCCAGCGGACGTACATCCGCGCCAGCATCGACGCCCAGTCACAGCTTTCCGTTCCGCCTGCGCCCGCGTTGATTTCGAGGAACGTGTCGTTCCCGTCGGCCTCGCCGTCCAGAAGCGCCTCAAGTTCCTTCGCTTCGGCGACCTTGACGAGGTCGGTCAGCGCGGTCTCGGCCTCCTTGACGATCTCGGTATCGCCCTCGGCCTCGCCCAGTTCGATCAGCTCGACGTTTTCCTTCAAGCCGCTGTCGATCAGCTTGTAGGCGTTGACCGCGTCCAGAAGCGCCTGGCGGTCGCGCATCAGCTTTTGCGCCTTGGCAGGGTCGTTCCACAAGTCGGGGGATTCGATCATCGCGTCGAACTCTTCCAGCCGGTGCGGCGCGGTTTCCCAATCCATCCGCTGCGCCAGAAGCTTCAGCGTCTTTTCGATGGCTTCAACGTTGCCTTGGGTTTCGGCGCGCATGGCGGTCGGGTCCTGTCCTTGATCTTGGCCGAGGGTCATAAGGGTTTGACCGCGCCCCGGCAAGGGCGCGGCGGGAAGGGTGGTGTGGTGTCAGTAAAGCCCGCCGGAAGAGACGGTGCCGAAGTCGGCCTTCTTGGGAACCACCACCTGCTCGCCTTCGGAGTTGGTAACGGTCTTGCCCTGGTCAGCAACAATGCCTTCGTCACCCTCACCATACGCGAACAGGGGCAGGTTCGAGCCCATTGCAAAGCCGCCATCAACGACGAGGCCAAGGCCGATCAGCGCCTCTTCGCCCTCGCGGAAGTATTCGGAGACCACGTTGTCGCCAGTGGCATCGTCGGGCAGCGGCATGCCGCTGAACCGGTCGATCTTGCGGAAATAGCCGCCCGGGGGCACGCGGAAATCGGCCCCGCCGTATTTCTTGACCGCGTCTTCCATGAAGTCCTGGAAGACGGGGACGCACAGCGTGCCGCCAAAGGCGCTTTCGCCCAGAGTGCGGGGTTGGTCGAAGCCGATGTAGCAGCCCGCGACGATGTTCGAGGAATAGCCGATGAACCAGACATCCTTGGCATCGTTCGTGGTGCCGGTCTTGCCCGCGATCGGCACGGGCAGGTTCAACCGGCTGGCCGAGCCGCGTTGCACCACGCCCTGCATCATGCTGGTCAGCTGGTAGGCGGTGATCGCGTTCATCACCCGCTCGCGGTTGGTATCGATGGTGACACCCTGCCCTTCCGGCAGCATCGGGTCGCCACAGGTTTCGCAGACGCGCTGGTCGTGGCGGTAGATCGTCTTTCCGAAGCGGTCCTGCACGCGGTCGACCAGGGTCGGCTCCACCCGCTCGCCACCGTTGGCGAACATGGCGTAGGCTGCGACCATCTTGAACAGCGTCGTCTCCTGCGCGCCCAGAGAGTTCGCAAGGAACGGACCCATCCGGTCATAGACGCCGAAGCGTTCGGCATAGGCCGCGACGGTCTGCATGCCGATTTCCTGCGCGATGCGGATCGTCATCAGGTTCCGGCTCTGCTCGATCCCGGTGCGGAGCGGCGTCGGGCCGTAATACTTGCCCGAGGCGTTCTTCGGGGTCCAGAGGCCCTGGGGCGTGTCGATCTCGATCGGCGCGTCGACGACGATGGTCGCGGGTGTGAAGCCCGAGTCGAGGGCCGCAGCATAGACGAAAGGCTTGAAGCTTGACCCCGGTTGGCGGGTCGCCTGAGTCGTGCGGTTGAAGACTGAATCCTGGTACGAAAAGCCGCCCTGCATGGCGAGCACCCGACCCGTGTTCACATCCATCGCCATGAAGGCGCCCTGCACTTCGGGGACCTGACGCAGCGACCAGCGGTTGAACGTGCCGTCGTCGTTCGTGACCGCGCGGACCAGCACAACGTCGCCCACGGATACAAGGTCACCGGCGACCTTGGCCTTCTTTCCCAACGAGCCGTCGGCTTGCCGCTTGCGGGCCCAAGTCACATCCTCGGCGGGGATGAAATGACCATCCTCGTCGTCCATCACGCCTTCGATGCCGATGCGGGCGTCATTCTCGCCCACTTCCAGCACCACGGCGGGGAACCAGGCGTCGACGTCGCGCGGGACCTCGACCGCCCCCAAAGCCTCGCGCCAGGCGGTTTCATCGCCCAGCACCTCGGCCGGAAGGGTCTTGCCGGTGCCGCGCCAGACGCCCTCGTTGCGGTCGTATTGTTCAAGGCCCTTGCGCAGCGCCTCGGCTGCGGCCTTCTGCATTTCGGGGTCGACTGTCGCCCGGATCGTCAGACCGCCCGAAAAGAATTCCTCTTCGCCAAAGACGCCCGAGAGCTGGCGGCGGATCTCGTCGGTGAAGTAATCGCGCGGCGGCAGGGCATCGCGGAACGCCTCGAAGTCGCCGTTCTGGACCGACCGCAGCGGCTGATCCTTTTCGGACAGATAGGTCGCCTCATCGATATAGCCGTTCTGCCACATCTCGCGCAGGACGTAGTTCCGCCGTTCGGTCACCCGTTCCTTGGCGGTGACCGGGTCGTATTTGCCGGGCGCCTGCGGCATCGCGGCCAGCATCGCGGCCTCATGCGGGGCAAGGTCGGACAGCGGCTTGTTGAAATAGGTCTGCGCCGCCGCGGCCACCCCGTAGGAGTTCTTCCCCAGGAAGATCTCGTTCAGGTAAAGCTCCAGGATCTTGTCCTTGGACAGCGTTTCCTCAAGCCGGGTGGCAAGGATGATCTCCTTGATCTTCCGCTCGATCGACCGTGAGCCGTCGAGAAGGAAGTTCTTCATCACCTGCTGGGTGATGGTGGACGCCCCGCGCATGCTTTGCCCGCGGCTTTGCACTGCCTCGACCAGAGCCGCGACCATGCCGCGGGTGTCATAGCCGTGGTGGTTGTAGAAATTCTTGTCCTCGGCGCTGATGAAGGCCTGCTTCACCAGGTCCGGGATATCCTCGGAGGCGACGAAAAGCCGCCGTTCCTGGGCGAATTCGTCGATGATCCGCCCCTCGCCAGAGTAGATCCGGCTGATCGTGGCAGGGGTGTATTGCGCCAGGTTCTCATGGCTCGGCAGATCGCGGCCATACATGTAGAAGATGCCGCCCACGGTCAGCGCGGCGAAGACCAGTCCCAGCGTCACCGCCGAGAAGATCCCGCCCAGAACATTTCCGACAAACCTGAGCACCGCCGTCCCTTCCGATTGCGTGACCGCAGTATACCAGACGCAGGCCTACGTCAAAACCTTGGGCGGTCACAAATACCTGTTCGGGCGGGCTTTCGCAGCGGTCAGGGGTTGGCCGCCGCCCGCAGGGCCGCGTCTTCCTCGGACCATGTGACCAGCGCCTGCAACAGCGCCTCGGCCAGGGTGGCGCGCCAGGCCGGGTCGGAGAGGCGCTTGAAGTCGCGGTCCGAAGACAGGAACCCCACCTCAAGCAGCACCGAGGGGATGTCCGGGGTCTTCAGCACCGAAAAGCCGCCCGACTGCAGCGGGTGGCGGTGCATCCGGATTTCGGCCGCCTTGATCGCCCGGACCATCGCCTGCGCCAGCCGGTCGGTGCGGGGCGCTGTATCGGTTCGGGCCATGTCCATCAGCACCTCGGCCACCACGTCGTCCTGATCGGACAGGTCCACGCCCGCCAATAGGTCGTCGCGATCATGCCGTTCTGCCAGCGCCGCCGCCGCCTCGTCCGATGCCTCTTCGGCCAGGGTATAGACGGTCGCCCCCTGCGCGTCGCCTTCCGCCAGCGCGTCGGCATGCAGCGACAGGAACAGATCCGCCTCGGCCTCGCGCGCGACGGATGTGCGGGTTTCCAGCGGGACGAAAACATCTTCGTCGCGGGTCATGACGACGCGGAAGCGGCCATCGCGCAGCAGGACCTCTTTCAGTTCGCGGGCGAAGGTCAGCATCAGGGTTGCCTCGTTGGTCCCCTCCCGCTCGGCACCCGGATCGATGCCGCCGTGGCCTGGGTCCAGCACCACAACCAGGGGGCCTCTGCCCTTGGGCTGGGGTGACATCAGCTCGGCCGCCTTGGGCAGCGCCCACTCTGGCAAGTCGGGCCGCGCGGCCTCTTGCGAAAAGGTGGCGGGATCGGTCGGCTCCAGCACGATCTCCAGCCGCGTCTCGTCGCCCGTGGTCATCGCGGCGCGCGCCACCTTGTGCGGACCGTCCAGCTCCAGCACCATCCGCGACCAGCCCGGCCGGAAGCGCCCAGCCCGAAGCGACACGCCCGGCTTGACCACGGCAAGCGCCTCGGCCCCCTTCCAGTCCACCTCTCGCGCGTCGATCACAAGACGCGGCGGGTCGTCCATCAGCCGCAGCCGCCAGGGCACCGGCTGGCTCAACTCCAGCCGAAGCTCAAGTCCGCTTTCGGTGGCCACGATGCCGGACCGCATCGGGTTCACCTTGGCAAGCGCCGAAAGCTCGTCCGCGCCCGAAGGCGGGGCGGGAAGCAGAGCCAGGAGAAGCGTCAGGAAAAGGGCTTTGATCGGTATCATCGCCGCCTTATCCCCGCTTGGCCGCGATTTGTAAATTCCGCCCGCAGCCACTGCATCACGAAACGGAGAGCCGCTTGTCTTGCCGCAAGGGCCCCCCTATCCTCCGCCCGCCGCAGGTCCGCGGTCTTGCAGGAGCCTACATGACCCGCCTCGCCCTTGGCCTGATCGCCGGCCTGATCGCCTTTCCCGCCCTCGCAGAAGAGCCGGCAAACGGCAGTGCCGTCCCCATGACCGAGGCCGAGAGACAGGCCCTGCGCGACGAGGTACGGGCCTATCTGCTTGAGAACCCCGAAGTCCTGATCGAGGCGATGGACGTCCTGCAGAAGCGCGAGGAAGCGGCGGGCCTGGAACGGGATACGGCGATCATCGCGGCCAACAGCGCACGCATCTTCGCCAATCCGAACGACTGGGTGGGCGGCAACCCGCAGGGCGACATCACCCTGGTCGAATTCATGGACTACCGCTGCGGATATTGCCGCAAGGCCTATGACGAGGTCGAGAAGCTGATCGAATCCGATGGAAACATCCGGTTCGTGGTCAAGGAGTTCCCGATTCTGGGCGAGGCGTCGATGCTGTCGGCCCAGTTCGCCATCGCCTTGCGCCAGCTGCATGGGGACGAGGCTTATGGCAAGGCGCATGACGCCCTGATGAAGCTGCGTGGCGAGCCGACCATCGAGACGCTGGCCCGGCTGGCAGGTGATCTGGGGCTGGAAGCGCAGCCGATCCTTGACCGGATGAAGGCGCCCGAGGTGATGGCGGTGATCCAGGACAACCATGCCCTGGCCAAGATCATGGACATCACCGGAACACCGGCCTTTGTGATGGGCGACGCCGTGATGCGCGGCTATGCACCGCTGGACGTGATGCAGGACTTTGTCGCCGACATGCGCACGGGCGGCTGAGGCTTCCCGTTTCCCTATGCGGGACGCTGGCAGCGCCTTGCCGGTTCCGCGCGGACAAGTGTCGCGCAGCACCTCGACGTGAGCCTCTGACCCGCGCAGGATGTCAAGGAAAGGCGATTTCCGGGCAGGCCATGACGCGCACCTATCTTATCCTTCTGGCAGCCATCGTGGCCGAGGTCGTGGCGACCACTGCCCTGGCTCGGTCGGAAAGCTTTACCCGCCTTTGGCCCACGGTCATGGCGGTGGCGGGTTATGCCGTCGCCTTCTGGCTGCTGTCCTACCCGCTGCGGGTGATGCCAACCGGTGTCGTCTATGCGATCTGGTCGGGCATGGGGATCGTCCTGATCAGCGGCGTGGCCTGGATCTGGTACCGCCAGACCCTGGACGTCGCGGCGATCCTGGGGCTGGCCTTCATTCTGGTGGGGGTGCTGATCGTGAACCTGTTCTCGAAGTCGATCCCGCACTGACCCGGCGTCATGCCTCTATCGCCGTCGGTTCCGGGCGCAGCACCTGGACCAGCCAGAGGCCGACCCCCAGTACCACAAGACTGCCCCCGACGGTGGCGACGGTCCCGGCCAGGCCGAACCAGACCACCAAGGGTGCCAACACCAGGGGCGAGGCGAACTGACCCAAGAAAGGCCGTGGTCAGCAGGCCCGAGGCCAGGCCCCGCATCGTCGCGGGCACCCGCGCGATGAACCAGGTCATGTAGTTCGGCATCGAGACCCCATCGCCAAACCGGCAATCAACGAGCCCAACAGGACACCATGCCAGTTGGTGGCCGTAGCATTTGCAAGGATCCCGCGCCGCTGCAACTCGGGTCGCACATGGCGGTACGGAATGCGGCGGTTGCCGAAGCCGGGAGCGCCGTCCTGCCCCGCATGATCGCCACGCCAGAGATCGCAGCCGGTCGTCTTGTGCGGGTCCTGCCGGACTGGTCCACCCCACCCAAGGCAATTTCCTTCGTCTACCCCGGCCCGTTCGGTCACTGCACGGCTGCGCGCCTTCATCGACCATTTCGCGCGAGAGCTGGGCGAAGATTGATCAGCCGCGTTTCGGCAGCCCGTCATGCGGACCAAGTGTCCGGGCGGGCGCGTCTTCCCACCAGTCGCGGCGCAAGGGCTTGCGGTCGGGATCGACTGGATAGATCACCTTGTTCTCGGCCCGCGGCGTATCGCCCGCCACAAACAGCCGAACCTCGGCGTCAGTGTTGTTCAGGAAGCTGTGCGCCAGCCCCGTCCCGGCCCTGAACCCCACCGCATCCCCCGGTTCCAGCCGGTGCAGCACACCGTCAAGCCAGACGTCCGGAGTGCCCTCCAGCACCAGGATGAACTCGTCCTCGGCGCTTTCCGCGTGGGGGAGAGAAGTGCGGTGGCCCGGCAGCAGCCGGACGTGGTGCAACCCCAGCCGCGCAAAGCCGAAGTGACGGCCATAGTCGGCGTCGCGTCCCATCTTTTCGGTCCGGCCCTCATAGGACCATTCGGGCCGTTCAAGGTCTTCCCACCGGACGATCTCGGGGGCCTTCGTCATTCAGCGGCGAGCTTCTCGGCCGCCTCGATCTCGGCGGCCTTCTTCTCAACCAGACCAACGATGTGGTCGATCATCTTGTCGTTCGACAGCGTGTGGTCCTGCTTGCCCGCCAGATAGACCATGCCCTTGCCCGCCCCGCCGCCGGTAAAGCCGATGTCGGTCATCAGCGCCTCACCTGGGCCATTCACCACGCAGCCGATGATCGAAAGGCTCATCGAGGTGGTGATGTGGGCCAACCGATCCTCCAGCGCCGAGACGGTCTTGATCACGTCGAAGCCCTGGCGCGCGCAGGAGGGGCAGGAGATGATCGTGACGCCCCGGTGCCGCAGTCCGAGCGACTTCAGGATCTCGTAGCCGACCTTCACCTCCTCGACCGGATCGGCCGAGAGGGACACGCGGATCGTGTCGCCGATCCCCATCCAGAGAAGGTTGCCCAGCCCGATGGCCGATTTCACCGTGCCGGAGACAAGGCCACCCGCCTCGGTGATCCCCAGGTGGATCGGCGCGTCGGTGGCGTCGGCAAGCTGCTGATATGCGGCGGCGGCAAGGAAGACGTCCGAAGCCTTCACCGAAATCTTGAACTCGTGGAAGTCGTTGTCCTGCAAGAGCTTGATGTGGTCCAGTCCCGATTCCACCATCGCCTCGGGACAGGGCTCGCCGTACTTTTCCAGCAGGTGCTTTTCCAGCGAGCCCGCGTTGACCCCGATGCGGATCGAGCAGCCATAGTCCTTGGCGGCCTTCACAACCTCGGCCACGCGGCGCGCATCGCCGATATTTCCAGGGTTGATCCGCAGACAGGCCGCACCCGCCTGGGCCGCCTCGATGGCGCGCTTGTAGTGGAAATGGATGTCCGCGACGATCGGGACCGGGCTTTCCGCCACGATCTCTTTCAGCGCGCGGGTCGACTCTTCGTCGGGCGTGGACACCCGGACGATGTCTGCCCCGGCCACAGCACAGCGCTGGATCTGCTCGATGGTCGCCGCCACGTCCGTGGTCAGCGTGTTGGTCATGGTCTGGACGCTGATCGGAGCATCCCCGCCGACCAGCACCTTGCCGACCCTTATCTGCCGCGACGTCCGACGCTGGATATTGCGCCAGGGGCGGACTGGATTGTGGGTCATCGCATGGGCTCCGTTTCTACGCCGTGCAGCATAGGCCGCGCGGCGGGAACCGGCAATGGGCCTGACTTAGTCGGCCACTTCGGTCGCAGGTGCGGCGACAACGTCCGACGCATCCGCCGTGGCGAAGCGTGCCAGATCCTCGTCCGCCGAGGGGTCGGCCTGCGCGAAGTTTTGCGTCAGCGCCTCGGGCGACAGCGGAATGTCCTTGGCCACCTGCGCGCCAGGAGCGACCGGTCCGTAGGTCACCCCGTCGACGACAAAGTAGATCGAGCCGGAGTTGCCCGTCCGGAAGACGGCAGCGGTCTCCAGCGGCGGGACAGCGTAGCGTTCGCCGGCATCCAGGATCTTCTCGAACAGGACGGTGCCGTCGGCGGCGTCGACCCGCACCCAGGACGGACGCACGGCAAGAACCTCGATGCCCTGTTGCGCCGCAGCCATCACCTGCACCTCCGACTCGACCGCCTGGTCGATGGCCTGGTCGACAAGGTCAGCCTCGGCAACTTCGGCCAGGACGCCGGCTTCGCGCGGGTTGATCGCGGCGATGGGACCGTCGCGGGAGGTCAGGACCGGGACGTCCAGCGCCTGCGGGCGATAAAGGCGGTCCAGCACGTCCGAGTCGGCCGTGCCTTCGGCGCTGGCAACGTCTTCGGTCGCCGGTTGCGCAGGACGCGCCACCGCGATTTGCGTCGCGGCGGTTCCGGCGTTCGACAGCGGGTCGATTTCGGCCACCACGGTCGGGGCCTCGTCGACGGGTGCAAGCTGCACCCGCTGCACTTCCTGCAGAACCGACCAGCCACCATAGCCGATGGCCCCGATGAGCGCGACGAGAACGGCGATGGAGCCGACAGCACCGGGTTCGACATGCGACCAGATCGCCTCGCTACGCGGGACGAAGCTTGCGTTGGGGTCGGCCAGCGGATCGGCGTAATCGGAGCGCGCGCGCGCCTTGACAAGTTGCTGCGGTGCGGCGGCCGAGGACAAACCATGCGACACGCTATAGCCAGCCTCGGCGCAGAAACGCTCGAATGCCCATTCCGGGTCCATCGCCAGATAGCGGGCGTAGGAACGCACGTAGCCTGCGACGAAGCCCGGGGTTTCGAAGGCGGAGAGATCGGCGTTCTCGATGGCGGCGATATAGGTGGCCTTGATCTTCAGCTCGCGCTGCACATCAAGCAGCGATTTGCCAAGCGTAGCACGCTCGCCGCGCATGAGGTCGCCGAGCCGCAACTCGAAGTCGTCAAAGCCCTTTGGCTTGTCCTCTTCGGTTGTCGAAGGTTTAGACCTCCAACCGATCATCTGCCCGCTGTCCCCTTCGGTGAACCTATTCCGTGGTCGCCGTCCCCAGCGACTCGCCACAGTGTTCTATTAGATAAACCCTAACATAGGACAAGGTCTTTTCCACAGATCATTGGATATCTAGGCCACACGTTCGGCGCGATTCAGCGCACAGTGCGACCACAGTGCATCCATAGCACGCACAAGCGTGTCGATCTCACTCGGCCCATGCACCGGCGAGGGCGTGAAGCGCAGCCGCTCGGTTCCCCGCGGGACAGTCGGGAAGTTGATCGGCTGGACGTAGATGCCGTGGTCTTCCAACAGCATGTCCGACAGCATCTTGCAGTGGACCGGGTTGCCGACGTGCACCGGGACGATGTGACTGCCGTGGTCGATCAGGGGCAGGCCCATCGCCTTGAGCCGGGTCTTCAGGATGCGGGCCTGGGTCTGGTGCATCTCGCGCAAGCTGACCCCACCCTGCCCCTTCAGGAAGCGGACGCTGGCAGCTGCACCTGCAGCAACGGCCGGCGGAAGCGAGGTGGTGAAAATGAACCCAGGCGCGTAGGACCGGATGGCATCCACCGTCCGGGCGCTTGCGGCGATGTAGCCACCGAAGACGCCGTAAGCCTTGGCCAGCGTCCCGTTGATGATGTCGACCCGGTGCATCTGGCCGTCGCGTTCCGCAACGCCCGCACCGCGCGGGCCGTACATGCCGACGGCGTGCACTTCGTCCAGGTAGGTCAGCGCTCCGAACTCCTCGGCCAGATCGCAGATCTCCCGGATCGGGCCGAAGTCACCGTCCATCGAGTAGATCGATTCGAAGGCGATCAGCTTCGGTGCCGCCGGGTCGTCCTTTGCGAGCAGTTCGCGCAGGTGGGCCACGTCATTGTGCCGGAAGATCCGCTTCTCGCCGCCGCCACGCCGCACGCCTTCGATCATCGACGCATGGTTCAGCGCATCGGAATAGATGATGAGGCCGGGGAAGATCACCCGCAGCGTCGATAGGGTCGCGTCATTCGCGATGTAGGCACTGGTGAAGACCAGAGCTGCCTCCTTCCGGTGCAGATCGGCCAGCTCGGCCTCCAGCCGCTTGTGCCAGACCGTGGTGCCGCTGATGTTCCGCGTGCCGCCCGAGCCCGCGCCGGTCGCATCAAGTGCCTCGTGCATCGCCGCCAGGACCTCGGGGTGTTGCCCCATGCCCAGGTAGTCGTTGCCGCACCAGACGGTGATGTCTTTCCGACTGCCGTCGGGTTTGGTCCAGACCGCATGGGGGAAATGGCCCTGCGCCCGCGCGATGTCGATGAAGGTGCGGTAGCGCCCCTCGTCGTGCAGGCGCTGCAGGCTGGCATCAATCGCGTCGTCGTATCTGGTCATGCGTCCGGTTCCTTTTGCGTCAGGTCTGCCCGACCAGTCGCAGGGGTGCCTTGATCTCGGTCAAAAGTCCCGGCGCGCCAAGGGGGCGATTTGTCACCCCCCCGGGGCCTGCCGACCGCACTCCCTTACTCCAGCCCGCCCGCTCTGGACAGTCCCAACCCGCCTGCTAGGCTGGTTCCTGATCACATCCCGGAGAGTATGATGACCACCCCGTCGCTCGACGCCGTCCTTGCCCGCATCGACGAAACCCTGCCCCAGGCGCTGGACCGGCTGATGGCGCTTCTGCGCATTCCGTCGATCTCGACCGACCCCGCCTACAAGGCCGACTGTGCCCGCACCGCCGAGGCGCTGGCCGCCGACCTTGCGAGCCTTGGGTTCGAGGCCCGCGCCGCCCAGACGCCCGGCCACCCGATGGTCGTGGCGCACGGCGGTGAGGGCAAGCGCCACATCCTCTTCTACGGCCACTATGACGTGCAACCCGTTGATCCGCTGGAGCTTTGGGACCGCCCGCCCTTTGAGCCCGAGGTTCAGGAGACGCCCAAAGGCAAGGTCATCCGCGCGCGCGGGTCCTCGGACGACAAGGGCCAGCTGATGACGTTCATCGAGGCCTGCCGTGCCTGGAAAGCGGTGCACGGCACGCTGCCCGGGAAGCTAACGATCTTCCTTGAGGGTGAGGAGGAATCAGGCTCGCCCTCTCTTGTCCCCTTCCTGGAACAGAACCGCCAGGAACTCAGCTGCGACCTTGCCCTTATCTGCGACACCGGGCTCTTCGAGGGCGCAACGCCCGCGATCACCACCATGCTGCGGGGCCTGTGCAAGGCCGAATTCACCATCCGCGCCGCGTCCCGCGACCTGCATTCCGGGATGTATGGCGGCTTGGCGCAGAACCCACTGCATCTGATGTCCCGGCTCCTCGCGAATCTGCACGATGCGACAGGCCGGGTCCAGGTGCCGGGCTTCTACGATGACGTCGATGAGCTTCCCGACACGCTGCGCCAGCAATGGCAGGCGCTGTCCTTCGACCATGCGGGCTATCTGAGCGACGTCGGACTTTCCGTCCCGGCGGGCGAGCAGGATCGCACACCGCTGGAAAAGATCTGGTCGCGCCCGACCGCCGAGGTGAATGGCATGTGGGGCGGCTACACGGGTGCCGGGTTCAAGACGGTGCTGCCGTCCGAAGCCCATGCCAAGGTTTCGTTCCGCCTCGTCTCGCGCCAGGACCCCGAGAAGATCATCGCCGCATTCAAACGTTGGGCCGAGGCGCAGATGCCTGCCGACTGCGAGATCGTCTGGCACGGCGGCAACGACGGCGCGCCGGCGAGCGTGATGGAGATCGGCGACCCGGCTTTCGAGGCCGCGCGTCAGGCGCTGACCCAGGAATGGGGTCGCCCTGCGGCTTTCGTCGGCTCGGGCGGGTCGATCCCAGTGGCGGGCTACTTCAAGACCATCCTCGGGATGGACGCGATGCTGATCGGCTTCGGCCGCGACGACGACCAGATCCACTCCCCGAACGAGAAGTATGACCTGGAAAGCTTCCACAAGGGCATCCGGTCCTGGGCGCGCATCCTGGCGCGCATCGCCTGATGGTAGAGATTCGCGATGCAAGGCCCGAAGACGAAAGGGATTTCCTGCGCCTCTGGCAGGGGTTCCTTGATGGATACGGCCTGTCCCTGCCGCCTGAAGTCACCGCCTTCACCTGGGCGCGGATCATGGACCCCGGCAATGCCCTGACCGCCCGCCTCGCCTGCGTGCTGGGCGTGCCGCAGGGCTTTGCCATTCACCAGCACCACCCATCGACCTGGGTTATGGGCGACGACGGCTATCTCGAGGACCTCTTTGTCGCGCCCGGGGCGCGGGGCAAGGGCCTTGGCCGGGCACTGATCGAAGACCTGATCGCGATTTCCCGCGCGAACGGCTGGCGGCGGCTTTACTGGCTGACCGAGATCCAGAACGCGACCGCCCGCAGGCTCTACG
This sequence comes from Paracoccaceae bacterium, assembly GCA_027484915.1. Taxonomy (GTDB): domain Bacteria; phylum Pseudomonadota; class Alphaproteobacteria; order Rhodobacterales; family Rhodobacteraceae; genus Tabrizicola. Next base: position 28,241 of record JAIXSA010000171.1, read on the forward strand.
ACCAGTTCTGCGACAACGACGGCCACATCCGCTACCGGATGACGCTGTAGCGTTCCGCTGCGACGGGGACCCAAATTTCTTGAGGAAGAAATTTGTCAAGATCCTTGATTAAGGATTTTGCATCGAAGTCGGGAACGCGCCGCGCGGACCCTCGTTTCCGTACATGCCTTTAGCGGCAATGCGCGGCGGCTGGAAGGGCAAGGGCGACAAGGGCAAGACGGAACATCGGGCACTCCTTCAGGGCCATGCGCCGTCCACACCGGCCCCCGACGCAGGGGGCAAGGCTGGAATGCATAACCATGAAGGGAAGCTGGCGCGGTGGACGGGGCTCGAACCCGCGACCCCCGGCGTGACAGGCCGGTACTCTAACCAACTGAGCTACCACCGCGCGCTGGAGGGGCAGATAGTGGGTCGCAGGGGGGGCGTCAAGCGAGAAACGAATGCCATGCGGGAGAGAAAGTGAAGGGGGCTGCAATGCAGGCCTGAAGTGTACGATTCAGGTTCGAGAAGCGGTTCAGCCCCGGCCAAGGTTGGCGGTAGCGCGCTGCCAGGGGCACTCGGACTGCAGATCAGACGTCCATCGAGTGGCGCAGGGCCAGTCCCGGTTGGCAGGCCATCCCTGGTTACAGGTCACGACGGTCAGGCTGCTGCTCTGGCAAGCCGCCAGACAAGCTGCGGGTGTCAAGAAACTGCTTTCTCATGGAACCGACGCCTGATCGCAGCTTGCGCCGTACAGTCGGCGTCCAATGACTCGCTTTTCTCAACCGAGACTCGAATGTTGTTACAGAAGATCGGTTGAATGAGTGGACCAAGCAGAGGTGACGCACCACAACAGCCCAAGATCACCAAAGAAAGTCGGGCCCCAGATCGGGGCCCGATAGTGTATTCAGTTGATTTTCGACAGTAGCGCCGGGTCGACGACAAGGTTGCGAACCCCGTGGGCGTGGTTTTCATCGAATTCATTTTCGGCGAGCCACTTTGCGACCGACGAGATCGAGACCTTTATGACCTTCGGATGCACGTTCCATGTCACTTGAAACGGCGAACCGGTCTCATTGTAAGCGGGTCCCGTGGTCGAACCATCATATGAAACCGCCTCACCTGCGTCAGTGGGCATGTTGGTCGCCTGCCACTTGCCGTTTGCCTGCGCCACGGAATTCAGTGTCGTCAAGTCTGCTGCATTGTCGTCATTCACGAGCACATAGACAAATGCTTCGACACGAAGCTGCGGGTTGCCGACCGCTTCATTGAGGCAAGACTTGAGCGTGGGGCCCGGTTTGACTTCGGCTGTCGAATGCACGTAGTGAATTTCCACGGTGTCGCCAGGTTCAAGCGTCCCGTGCTCGGTAGTGCCGACAGCGTAATCGACGGGAGCAAGCTCTGCTTCCGAAAGCTGGCCATCGTATTTGAAGCCACTGCCGAATCCTTGCCCATCCCCGTTACCGGCGTATGTCGTAAACTCGCCGCCACGATGTTCTGCGCCTTCATGAAAGTGAATGTTGCACAGGTTCATGGCCGTGAATTCGGGAGCCTCACCAAAGTCGATTGGGTTCGCCCCATCAACCACAGTCAGGTCACGGGGTGACTGCGGGCCAAATCCCTTCCCGGCCGTGGCCTCAATCAGAAGAGCACGCTGCTCAGCGATAACCTCATCGCCCACGGACTCATGTCCGGTTCCTTCGGCAAATGCGCTTACCGAGCCAAACAGAACGAGAAGGGATGCGCTGGCCAGGAGTCTTGGAGATTTATTCGACATATTGTCGCCTTGCTTTGTTAGGATCCAAAGCTATGCGTTACTGATGTGAATTTTGGCGTCAAGCAATCTAGAGAAACGAATCTCGGGATAGTAGCCAGTCAATATAATCTAAAGTTACACATAAATCTTTTGAGCGAAATCTATAATCAAATGTAAAAAAGAATCTATTTGGTTAAGGATTGATAGCCTCACTCCAAGTTTGGCCAACCCGGGGAACACTGTCGCGCCAGAAATGCGGGAGCAAAAAAATTTCCGAATGGAATAGCATGCTGACGCACCGGATCTATCCGATCCCTGAAATGGGCAGCCAACCCCTCGAAATCAAGAGACCCAAAAGACATCCCAAGGCATTAAAACAATGCATGCATATAAAATCATGAAGGGAAGCTGGCGCGGTGGACGGGGCTCGAACCCGCGACCCCCGGCGTGACAGGCCGGTACTCTAACCAACTGAGCTACCACCGCGCGCTTGATCGGCGGGATAGACGGTCCCGCCGGGGGCGTCAATGGGGGAAGCGCGGGATTTTCACCGGCCCCCGTTACCTTTCCGGGGCCGGGATGAACTCGCCGTCGTCGCCGGGGGGAAGGGAGAAGCGGCCGTGCATCCAGTCGCCCGCCCGCCAGGCCTCTTTTGCGGCCTCGATCTTCTCGCGGGAGGAGGCGACAAAGTTCCACCAGATGAAGCGGGGACCGTCCATCGTGGCGCCACCCAGTAGCATGACCCGGGCGCCTTGGGGGCCGGCCTGGACCGAGACGCGGTCGCCGGGGCGGAAGACGAGCATGCGGCCGGCCTCGAAGGTCTGGCCGGCGCAGGTGACCTCGCCGTCGAGGATGTAGACCCCGCGGTCCTCGTGGTCGTCAGGGAGAGGGATGGACGCGCCGGGGGCGAGGCGGGCGTCGGCGTAGAAGACCTCGGAGGGCATCTTGAGGCCGACCTTCTCACCCCAGGCGTGGCCGAGGATCAGGCGGACCTGTTTGCCCTCACCTTCCAGTTCGGGAAGCTGGTCCTTCCCGACGTGGACGAACCCGGCAGCGTCTTCCTCGCGGTCCTTGGGGAGGGCGAGCCAGGTCTGGAGACCGAACATGGAGAGGGGGGCTTTCCGCGCCTCACCATCCGTCCGCTCCGAGTGGGTGATCCCCTGCCCCGCCAGCATCCAGTTCACGGCACCTGGTTCGATCCAGGCGTCGGTCCCCAAGGAGTCGCGGTGGTGGAGGCGGCCTTTCATCAGGTAGGTGACGGTGCCGAGGCCGATGTGGGGGTGGGGGCGGACGTCGATGCCCTGCCCGGTCAGGAACTCGGCCGGGCCCATCTGGTCGAAGAAGATGAAGGGGCCAACCATCTGCCGCTGGGCGGAGGGAAGAGCACGCCGGACCTCGAACCCGCCGAGGTCGCGGGCGCGGGGTACGATGACGGTCTCGATGGCGTCGACCTGGGTGCCGATCGGGATCGAGGGGTCGAGAAGCGGGTTCCACATGGGGGGTCTCCTTTGCTGGGGAAGGTAGACCCGGGGGGGCGGAATTTCATCCCGTTCTGGGCGCGCGGGGGCTGTGCGGGGGTGAACAGGCGGGCTGCCCACGCGTGGCCACTTTTCCGGAGTGCGGAAAATCAAAGGGTTGGCTGTGGGCGTTTACGATTGATTAGGACATCGCCTGGGGTGGCTCGTCGGGGACTTTGTCCCTCCTCGCGGGCGCGGAGGGTTTGACGAAGGAGGCGTAGCCAGCGTCGACGCATCTAAAGGGGAGAGTGCTGTGATCTACCGGGGCAGCACGGCAAGGCTTGTCGGGGACTTCGTTCCTCCGCGCGCGCCACGCTCCGACGAGAAGCCGAAGGCGCCCGAGGAGGCGCACGTGACGCTTGAATTGCACGATCGGATAATATCGGATGGGGTCAGAGAATCGACGAGGTGGCGCGTGACGGTCCGTACCCAGTTTCCCGAAAAGGTCACCGAGATCGAGGACCTGTCCATTCCGATGCCGGACGGCACCAGGCTTTCGGCGCGGGTCTGGATGCCCGAGAACGCCAAGACCAAGCCCGTCCCGGCCGTGCTGGAATACATTCCCTATCGCAAGCGCGACGGCACCCTGCCCCGCGATGAGCTGATGCACCCATATGTGGCGGGTCACGGCTATGCCTGCGTGCGCGTGGACATCCGGGGCAACGGCGACAGCGACGGCCTGATGGAGGACGAATACTCCGCCCAGGAGCTGCAGGATGCCTGCGACGTGATCGCCTGGCTGGCCCGGCAGGACTGGTGCAGCGGCACTGTGGGGATGATGGGGAAAAGCTGGGGCGGGTTCAACTGCCTGCAGACGGCATTCCTGCAGCCCCCTGCCCTGAAGGCGGTCATCAGCGTCTATTCCACCACGGACCGGTTTGCCGACGATATCCACTTCAAGGGCGGCGCGCTGCTAGGGGAAAACTTCGGCTGGGGCGCGGTGATGCTGTCCTATTCCTCTCGCCCCGGCGATCCTTTGCTGCACAACGGCTG
>JAIXSA010000165.1 GCA_027484915.1 Paracoccaceae bacterium
AACTTCTTCGCCCACCACTTCCTGCCCGACATCCGCATCGCGCTGTTCGCGGCGACCGTCGCGCTGTACTGGCGGACGCGCATCTGGTTCCGCATCCACGACCGGCACTGGTGGATGCCGCTTCCCGTCGCGGCCGCCCTGTCGGCGCTGGCGCTCTGGGTGGCCGAGAACGTCGGCACGGCCACCGGGACCTGGATCTACTCCGGCCAAATGCCGGGCGAGATGGTCAGCCTTGCCAAGCTCGGGTCCTGGTATCTGCTTCTGTACGTCGCCTTCGTGACCGTGACGCTGGTCAGCCGCCGGGCGCTGTCGACCCACCCGCTGCAGCTCGGCCCAGAGGTCGGTATGGTTGACAGACCGTAAACTCGCGCAGACAAGCCGTTGATTTCAATTCATGGGCCGAAAGCGCCGCGCGTGGCGGGCTTTCAGAAATAGCCGCGCCAGGCCAAGAAGCCCAGGATCGCCACCGCCAGCACCAGCACCCCGAACCCGACCGAGCCGACCATTCCGGCGAACATGTCCCGCCGCCGACTGATGGGATCGATGGCGATCAGATGCTTGACGCAGACATCATAAGCCTCGGTCACCTCGCCCATGTCGATCTGACCCAGAAGCTTCGGATTCTGGGCCCGATGCGCCGAGGTGGCAAGCAGCCGCCCGCTGTCGCGGACCTTCTTCGGCAGCATCCGACCGGCCCGCTTCATCTTGGCCGAAAGGTCGCGCCCTCCCAGCCCCAACCTCTCTTCCAGAAGCTGAGCCACCCGATCCGCCATCTGCTGGATCGTCACCGCACTCATCGCGCCCACCCCATCGACACCCTGCGGTAGAACCTAGAAGCGAATCCGGGCATGTTCAACCGCTCTGGCCTGATCCCGCCGACGCGGCTATCAACGGCCCATGCTCGCCACGATCCGCCACCCCGCCAGCGCCGCAGCCGAGGCCCCGCCCCTGGTCATCGCCCATGGCCTTTACGGGTCGGGCCGAAACTGGGGCGTCATCGCGCGCCGTCTTGCCGACCGCCGCGACGTGGTGGCCGTCGACATGCGCAACCACGGCGACAGCCGGCGGTTTCCGACGCAAGGCTACCCGGACATGGCCGCCGACCTGGCCGAGGTCATCGAAAGCCTGGGCGCGCCGGTGGATCTGCTTGGTCACTCGATGGGGGGGAAGGCCGCGATGCAGCTGGCGCTGACCCGGCCCGAGCTGATCCGGCGCCTGGTGGTCGCTGACATCGCCCCGATCCCCTACACCCACGACCAGTCCCGCAACGCCCAGGCGATGGCCGCGCTCGACCTGGCGCGGATCACCACCCGGGCCGAGGCCGACGCCGCCCTGTCCGACCGGATCGACGACCCCGCCCTGCGCGCTTTCTTCCTGCAATCGCTCGACCTGCGCCACAAACCGCCCCGCTGGAAACTGAACCTCGCCGTGCTCGAGGCAGAGATGCCGAAGATCGTCGGCTGGCCAGGCACCCAAGGGGTCTTTGATCACCCTGCGTTGTTCCTTACCGGCTCCGACAGCAGCTATGTCCGCCCCGAGCACCGTGAGACGATCCGGGCGCTGTTTCCCAAGGCACGCTTCGCCCGGATCCCCGGCGCAGGTCACTGGCTCCACGCCGAGAAACCGCGCGAGTTCGAAGAGACGGTCCGCGTCTTCCTGCAGGCCTAGATTCCCTGGCCTAGGCCCGCTCCAGGATGTCGCGCAGCGCCGTGTCGGGCAAAACCACCGGGTTGCCCTTCATCGAGGACGCTCCCCGTGCCGCAGCGATGATCTCGCCATGCTGCTCTTCTCGGACGCCAAGCTTGGCAAGACCCGGCAGGCCTTCGGCCCAGGCCCAGGCCTGCAGCGCCGCAGGAGCGTCCTCGGCCGAGGATCCAAGGCCATCGGCAAGCAGCGTGCAGACCTCGTCCAGCCGTGCCCGCGCCACGCCGTCTGCCACCGCCCGGTTCGCTTGCAGAACAGGCCCCAACAGCGCCCCGCAGATCGCCCCATGCGCGGCCCCGGTCATTCCGCCGATCACCCCGGCAAAGCCATGCACGGCACCCAGCCCCGCATTTGCCAGCGCTAGCCCGCCGCACAGGCTGACCCAGGCCAGACGATCCCGCGCCTCCTGATCTTCGCCCTGCATCAGCCGCATCAGCGCCTGCATCCCCGACCCGATTGCCGGTCGGGCCAATGCGTCGGTATAGGGCGTCGCCTTCACCGAGACATAGGGCTCGATCACCTGCGTCACCGCATCGAGGCCCGAGGCCAGCGTCACCGCTTTCGGGCAACCGTCGGTCAGAGCCGGATCGACGATGGCCAGCCGGGCCACCATCCTGTCGTCGCGCAGGCTTACCTTGCGACCAAGGTCGGGCAGGCCGATCACCGCGTTTTTCGTCACCTCTGCCCCGGTGCCCGCCGTCGTCGGAATCGCGATGAAGGGCAGGGGATCCGCCTTGAGCGGCAGGCCCTTGCCCACGACCTCCAGATGCTCCATCGGCCCGTCCGGCGCCGGGATCAGGGCCGCAAGCGCCTTGCCAAGGTCCAGCGCCGCGCCGCCTCCAAGGGCGCAGACCCAGTCCGGCCTGTGGGCGCGTGTCGCGGTCAGTGCAGCCTCGAGATCGGCCAGCGTCGGCTCGCCAAGGCAAGGCAGAGTGATGACCCCCGGACCCAAGGCCTCGACAAGCCAAGCCGCCCTCGCGGGGTTTGCCCCATGCACGACGACCCCACGCGCCCCGAAGACGCCGATCAGCCCAGGGGCCTTCGTGGCCTCGCCCCGGCCAAACAGGATGCGGCCCGGGGCGGTGATCCCGAAGGGGGTCATACCGACATCGTGGCGGCGATGGCCTTGCCCCAGCGGGCGTATTTCGCGTCGCGGGTGCCTGCGTCCATCTGCGGCGTGAAGCGGCGGTCCAAGGCCCAGGACTTCGCGAACTCCTCCGGCCCGCCGATCACCCCCGCCTGCATCGCTGCAAGATAGGCCGCGCCAAGGGCCGTCGTCTCGGTCACCCTGGGCCGGTCAACCGGAGCGCCCAGGATGTCGGACAAGAACTGCATGGTCCAGTCGCTGGCCGTCATCCCGCCGTCGACCCGCAGCACCCCGTCCGCCGCCGCGCCCCAGTCGGCCCGCATCGCCTCCAGCAGGTCGCGCGTCTGATAGCCGACGCTTTCCAGCGCCGCACGGGCCAGTTCTGCGGGGCCGGAGTTCCGGGTCAATCCGAAGACCGCGCCCCGGCAGTCCGGCCGCCAGTAGGGCGCGCCAAGGCCGGTGAAGGCGGGGACGAGGATCACGCCCTGCGCTTCCTCGGCCTTCTCGGCCAGAGGCTGGGTCTCCTTCGCCTCGCGTATGATCTTCAACCCGTCGCGCAGCCACTGCACTACGGCCCCGGCGATGAAGATCGAGCCTTCGAGGGCATAGGTGGGCTGGCCCTTCAGCTGGTAGGCGATGGTGGTCAGCAGGCGGTTCTTCGACGGGACCATGTCCGCCCCGGTGTTCAGCAGGGCAAAGCAGCCGGTCCCGTAGGTGGACTTCATCATGCCGGGGCTGAAGCATGCCTGACCTACCGTCGCCGCTTGCTGGTCGCCCGCAACGCCAAGGATCGGGATCTCGCGGCCAAAAAGGTCGGGGCGTGTGACGCCGAACGGGGCGGCGCAGTCGTGGACCTGCGGGAGGAGAGACATCGGGACGTCAAGGAGGTTGCAGATCTCATCGTCCCAGCGGCCTTCGGCGATGTTATAAAGAAGCGTGCGGGACGCGTTGGTGGCGTCGGTGGCGTGGACCTTCCCTCCGGTGAGGTTCCAGATGAGCCAGGTGTCGACCGTGCCGAAGGCAAGCTCGCCCTTCTCTGCCCGGGCGCGGGCGCCCTCGACGTGGTCGAGGAGCCACTTCACCTTGGTCCCCGAAAAGTAGGGATCGAGGAGGAGGCCGGTCTTTGCGGTGATGCTGGCCTCGTGCCCGGCGGACTTCAGGGCGGCGCAGGTGTCGGCCGTGCGGCGGTCCTGCCAGACGATAGCGGGGTGGATCGGCTGGCCGGTCTTGCGGTCCCAGATCAGGGTCGTCTCGCGCTGGTTGGTGATGCCGATGGCGGCGATGTCGGTGGCCTTGATCCCGGCCTTCTCGATCGCCGCCCGCGCCGTGCCGGCGACGGTGGACCAGAGGTCGGCGGGGTTGTGTTCGACCCAGCCGGGACGGGGGTAGTGCTGGGGGAACTCCTCCTGGGCGCTCGCGATGGGTCGGAGGGCAGCGTCGAAGAGGATCGCGCGCGAGGAGGTGGTGCCCTGGTCGATGGCGAGGATGTGGGTCATGGGGTCAGGCCTGCGAGCAAGGTGCCCACGCGTGGGCAGGACAGCGGGGTAAGCGATTTCAAGGGGTTGGTTTTGGACGTTCAGGAATTCTTAACGGTAGTTCGGTGCCGGACGCCAGCGGCGGGAGCCAAGACTTTTCGAAAAGTCTTGGAAATTCCTTCGAAGGAATTTGGTCCCGGGCGGAGCTGGTGCGCTCCGCCCGGGCCCGTTCAGCTTACTGCTGCCAGGACTTGATCAGCTCGTCGTAGCTGATGGTTTCCGGCGTCGGATCCTCGTTCTCCAGCTTCGCGACCGGAGCGCCGGGAGCGTCAAGCCACTCCTGCGGGTCCTTCTCTTCGTTCAGCTTCGGACCGATGTCGCCCTGGACGCCCGATTTCTCGATGCGTGCCAGAACTTTTTCCTGCTCGGCGCAGAGGGCATCCAGCGCTTCCTGCGGGGTCTTGTCGCCCGACATGGCGTCGCCGATGTTCTGCCACCACAGCTGCGCCATCTTCGGATAGTCCGGGATGTTCGTGCCGGTCGGCGACCACTGGATGCGGGCGGGCGAGCGGTAGAACTCGATCAGACCACCGAGCTTCGGTGCACGGTCGGTGAAGTGCTGGCTGTCGATCGTGGACTGACGGATGAAGGTCAGGCCGACGTCCGACTTCTTGAGGTCGACGGTCTTCGACACGACGAACTGCGCGTAAAGCCATGCGGCCTGGGCGCGGTCAACCGGGGTCGACTTCATCAGCGTCCAGGACCCTGCGTCCTGGTAGCCGATCTTCTGGCCGGTCTGCCAGTAGGCGCCGTGCGGCGAGGGGGCCATGCGCCACTTGGGCGTGCCATCCTCGTTCATCACCGGCGTTCCGGGTTCGACCGAGGCCGCGGTGAAGGCGGTGTACCAGAACATCTGCTGGGCAATCGCGCCCTGGGCAGGAACCGGGCCGGCTTCACCGAAGGTCATGCCTTGCGCTTCCGGCGGCGAGTACTTCTGCAGCCACTCGATCGCCTTGGTCACGGCATAGACCGCCGCCGCGTCGTTGGTGGAACCGCCACGTCCAACGCAGGAACCAACGGGACGCGAGTTCTCGTCGACGCGGACACCCCATTCGTCGACCGGCAGACCGTTCGGTTCACCCACGTCGCCCATACCGGCCATCGACATCCACGCGTCGGTGTAGCGCCAGCCAAGCGACGGGTCCTTCTTGCCGTAGTCCATGTTGCCATAGACTCCGGTGGCGGGCCCACCCATGTAGGACATGTCACGGCCGGTGAAGAACTCGGCGATGTCTTCGTAGGCCGACCAGTTGACCGGAACGCCCAGCTCGTAGCCGTACTTGGCCTTGAAGTCGTCCTT
>JAIXSA010000067.1 GCA_027484915.1 Paracoccaceae bacterium
AACTATGTCGCGCCTGCTGAGTGGAACTCGCTGATCTCGGACCCCGATACCGTGGTGATCGATACGAGGAACGACTACGAGGTGGCCATCGGGACATTCCAAGGCGCAGTGGACCCCGGGACAAAGGCCTTTGGCGAGTTTCCGGAGTGGTGGCAGGCAAACCGGGAGAAGTTCGCCGGCAAGAAGATCGCGATGTTCTGCACCGGCGGCATCCGCTGCGAGAAGTCGACGAATTACCTTCTGGGACAAGGGGTTAATCAGGTCTACCACTTGAAGGGGGGCATCCTGAAGTACCTGGAGGAGGTCCCCCAGGAGACAAGCCTCTGGCAAGGGCAGTGCTTTGTCTTCGATGATCGGGTGTCAGTGGGGCATGGGCTGAAACCCGGCGGTCTGAAGGTCTGCGGCGCCTGCAGAAGGCCGGTGACCGAGGCCGATCAGGCAAACCCCGCCTATGAGGAAGGCGTCTGTTGTCCGGCCTGCGTGCACGATTACTCCACGGCCGACCGGGAGCGGTTTCGGGAACGTCACCGCCAGATGCTGTTGGCCGAAAAGCGCGGCACACAACATCTTGGTGGTGGTGCGCTGTAGCGCACCCTATGCCCGTTACGCGGCCTTCGCGGACAGCATGTCCTGCACCATCGGGATGACCTTTTCGCCGTAAAGGCGGATGCACTCCATCAGGTCGGCATGCGGCACCGGGCCGGTCGAATACTTCATGTCGAAACGCTGGAGGCCCAGGGTCTGCACAGTCCTGGCGATCTTGCGCGCCACCGTCTCGGGACTGCCAACATAGAGCGCACCGTGGTGGACTTCGTTAAGGTAGCGATCCTTGGTGACCGGGGGCCAGCCACGCTCGCGCCCGATGCGGCCGAACATGTCGGCGTAATGCGGCCAAAGCTTTTCCTGTGCGATTTCATCGGTTTCCGCGACGAAGCCGGGGGAATGTACCCCCACCGGCCGCACCGGTTTGCCCAGTTGGGCGCAGGCGCGTTGGTAAAGGTCGACGTAGGGCGCAAAGCGGCTGGCATCGCCGCCGATGATGGCAAGCATCAGCTGCAGGTCCTGCCGGACGACGCGGACCACACTTTCGGGGCTGCCGCCGACGCCGACCCAGGTGGTCATCGGCTGGCCTAGGGGCGGGAAGACCGGCTGGTTCGCCAGCGGACTGCGAGTCTGGCCCGACCAGGTGATCCGAGGTTCGCGCAGGAGTTTGGCAAAGATTTCAAGGCGTTCCTCGAAAAGCTGGTCGTAGTCCTGCAGGTCGTGGCCGAAGAGCGGATAGCTTTCGGTGAATGACCCCCGACCGAGGATCGGCTCGGCCCGGCCATTGGACAGGGCGTTGAGGGTGGAAAACCGCTGGAAGACGCGGACCGGGTCGTCGGTCGACAGGACCGTGACAGCGGTGCCAAGCTTGATGCGGTGGGTGCGCCCGGCGATGGCGGCGAGCACGATTTCAGGCGCAGAGATCGCAAAATCGGATCGATGGTGTTCGCCCAAACCGATGAAATCAATGCCGCTTTCGTCAGCGAGCGTGGCCTGGTCCAGCACCTCGCGCAGCACGCGGTCCATCGGTTGCGGCTTGCCATCGGGACCGACGGTCACGTCGCCAAAGGTGTCGAGGCCAAGGGAGATGGGGGTCATGGAAAGCTCCTTTGCCGCCAAATTAGGGTTTGGGGCACGACAAATGAATGCAGATTTCGAGAGAGATTTCGTTCAGGGACGCACTGTTTGGGTCAACTGATTGCGAACGCTGGAGTAATTGGCCGAGGCGCTAGGGAATTCTGCATCTTCCTTCCATCTTCCCTGCGTCTTCCTTGCGTCTCTACGCACGGTCCTGCGCCAAACGATTAACCATGGCGGCGAATCATCGGGCGGGGCAGGTTGTCGGCGAAGGAGACCGACATGACCACACCCGAAAGCCTGGCCATCCGCATGGGCCTCGACATTCCCGACTTCGACCGCGACGGCTATTACGGGGCCGACTACGGAACGATGAAGCCCTATCACCGGGTGGGAAGCCTGCTCTTCCTGTCAGGCCACGTGGCGCAAGTGGGGTCCGAGGTCACGCACAAGGGGCGGCTCGGTCAGGACGTGACGGTGGAGCAGGGCTATCAGGCGGCGCGTCGGACGGGGCTGAACGTGCTGGGCGGCATCCGGCAGGCGGTGGGGTCGCTGGACCGGGTGAAGGGGATCGTCCGCAGCCTGAACTTCGTCGTCTGCACGCCGGAGTTCGAGGAGGTGCACAAGGTCTCCAGCGGGTTGTCGGACCTGTTTGTCGAGGTGTTCGGGCCGGAGCGGGGCTTGGGCGGACGCGCGACGATCGGGGTCATGGCCCTGGCGAACGGGGTCTGCTTCGAGACCTGGGTCACGGTCGAAGTGGAGTAAGCCTCCAAACGCCGTCAGGCGCAGGGTAAGGTCGCCTTTTGTCGGCGCTCAGACCAGCGGAGCATTTGCAGAAGGCGTAGGAGGGCCGACCGACGCCGCACGGCGCGGTCATTCCGCAGTTCAGCGAGATGTTCAGCAGTGTGGTGGCCATGGGGGTCCTTCGGACGGCCGTCGGGGTAATGGACAGAGGTGGCGCGGAGCAGGTCGAGGTTAATGCTATGCATGGCTTACGTTCCAAAATGGATTTGCCTCTTGGGAATGCCATGAAACCTGCGATACTCCGACTCAGGAATTTCCACGAAACGAAAGCTGAGCTTACGTCATGCGCTGGCGCGACCTCCCCTCCCTTTCGTCCTTGCGGGCCTTCGACGCCACGGCGCGCAGCGGAAGCTTTGCCGAGGCGGGGCGGCAGCTGAACGTCACCCATGCGGCGGTGACTCAGGCGGTGCGGGGGCTGGAGGCGGAGCTTGCGGTGCAACTGGTGCGCCGGGCGGGGCGGACGGTGGTGCTGACCGAAGCGGGCGAACGGCTGGCCCGGGCGCTGGACGAGGGGTTCGGCACGGTGGCCGCCGGGATCGCAGCCCTGCGCGAGGCCGAGGCGCGGCGGGTGGTGCGGGTGACCACGACGACCTACATCGCCGAAACCTATGTGATGCCGCGCCTGCCGGACTTCTGGGCGAAGCACCCGGGGGTGGAGGTGGCGATGTCGCCCAGCCCGGAAAAGATCGACCTGGCGCGCGACGGGTTCGACATGGCGATCCGGGCGCTGACCGATGGCTGGACCGAACGGCCGGACGAGGAGATCCGCCCGCTGTGCCGTTCGCCCGTTGTGGCGATCTGCGCGCCGTCGCTGGCAAACTCTGGGCTGCATCCGCAGGACATGCCCTGGGTCATCGGCAACGAGAACCACTGGGAACTGGCCGAAGTCGGCGGGACCGGACTGGATACAAGCCGTCTGAAGCTGGTCGACATCGGCAGCCCGCATCTGGAGTTGCAGGCCTGTCGGCAGGGCCTGGGGGCGGGCACCGCGACCGAGATCATCTGCCGGGCGGATCTGGAGGCGGGGCGGCTTGTCCGACTGCCGCTGACCGGGCTGCCGGTCATCACCTATGCCATCGTCCTGCCCCGCGGCCCAAGGCGGGCAGCGGTGGAGGCCTTTGCGGGCTGGTTGCAGACGATCTTCTAGGCCTTGTCGCGGACCATCAGCTGGTTGCCGTCGCTTTTCTGCACCTCAAACCGGCCGGTGCGCTTCAAGAGGTCGGACAGGCGGGCGCTGCCATAGCTGCGGCTGTCGAAGTCCGGGTAAAGCTGGGTCAGCACCTGGCCAAGCTGGCCCAGGGAATAGCTGTCCTCTTCGATCCCGATCTTCTTCATCGCGGCAAGGACCAGCGGGATCGCCTTCGAGGGTGGCTGCTTCTCGGACGCGGGTTCGGCGGGCTTTGCGGTCTCTTTCGTCGTCCGGGCGGGATCGGCGGGGCGGGACACCTCGGGCGCGGCGGCGATGTTTTCCAGGAAGATGAAGCGGTTGCAGACCTTGCGCAGGGATTCCGGAGTCTTCTCCTCGCCCACGCCGATGACCTGGAGCCCGTCCTCGCGGATGCGGCTGGCAAGGCGGGTGAAGTCGCTGTCCGAGGACACGAGGACGAAGCCGTCGACCTTGCCCAGGTGCAGGATGTCCATCGCGTCGATGACAAGGCCGATGTCGCTGGCGTTCTTGCCCTTGGTGTTGGCGGATTGCTGGTGCATCACCAGGCCCAGGCTGCGCGCCTTTTCCTTCCATTGCGACAGCGCCTGCGAGGACCAGTCGCCATAGACCCGGCGTACCGAGGGTTCGCCGTAGGTGGCGAGTTCATCCAGGACGGCCTCGATATGCCGGGCGGGGATGTTGTCGGCGTCGATCAGGACGGCCAGGCGCGGGGCGCGGGGGTCTGCGGGCATGGTGGCTCCTTTCGCCGGACAGTCGCAGGTCGTGCGGTCCGTGTCGAGGGATCAGCCGCCGGGCACCTCGGCGCAGGTCGGGCCGGACAGCAGGGCTTGCAGGCGGTCGATCCTCGCGGGGTCCGTGTCGGTGATGACGAACACGGCCTCGTTGATCGGGGCCTGGATGATCGGCTCCAGCACGGTTTCCGCGCAGATCCTGAGATCTCCGGTATCGCCGACATGGGCGGTGGTCAGGACCCGCATCGCCGCGTCAAAGCCGGGGGACAGCCGGATGTACAGCGCCGAACCACGGTCTTCGTCGATGCGGCGGGTGGACAGGATGTCGGCGGCCTGGGCATCCAGCCGGTCGGCCCCGAAGACAAGGGACAGGCGCGGCGGCTCGGCCCAGGCGGGGGTGGCGAGAAGGGCTATGACTGGGGCAAGGCGCATAGGGTCCCGTTCCGGCTGCGACACAGGTAGCGGGGCCGGGACATCCGGCAAGTCAGGCGATCAGCGGCAGGGCCTTTGCGTCCAGGGCGCGCAGGGCGTCAGCAGGGGGGAGTGAGAGGAGAAGCCCGCGCTGGCCTGCGTTGATCCAGACCAGGGGCGCGGAGCAGACCGTAGCCTCGATGGCGGTGGGGACGGCGCGCTTCTGCCCGAAGGGAGAGATACCGCCGACGTGGTAGCCGGTCAGCTTCTCGGCCTTCGGCGCAGGCATCATGGCCGCCGACTTGCCCCCGAAGGCCGCCGCCACGCGCTTCATCGACAGCTGCCGGTCCGATGGGAGGACACAGCAGGCGGGCTTGCCGTCAACCTCGACCATCAGGGTCTTGAGCATGACGCCCGGATCGATCCCCAGCGCCTGCGCGGCCTGAAGGCCCGTCGCCTCGGCCTTGGGGTCGTAGGCGTAGGGGTTGAGGGTTACGTCGATGCCAAGGGCCGCAAGGGCGCGGAG
>JAIXSA010000138.1 GCA_027484915.1 Paracoccaceae bacterium
CCCCGCCCACCGGCACCATAAGGTTACCCTTGCCGCCAGGGTGGGCGAGGCGCTTCACGTCCAGTGGGCCAAGTTCGGCAGCGACTTTCGGCATGCTACTATGTTCCCGCTATCATACCCATCAAAGAAAATGCCACAGGAACGGATGGGACGCAACGGCAGGAAACACGCCCTCATGACAAGAGCCTGCTTTTCATAGATATTCCTTTGATTTCGCACCACGGGATGCAACGGCATCATTCGCCAGAATGGCGGCCTCCGGGTCCGCCACCCACCCTTCATATGGCCGCCAATTCAGCCGGTTTGGCTGATCACCCATCAAAGGGCAGATCATCCAAAGATCGATTGCTGGACGCACCTATGGTTGGCGCAGCCAATAGCCAAATCTCCGCCCCTTCAGTGCGTCTTTCGCCAATCCCAAGGCATGTCGAATGTGCCAGACCAGATGTTGGCCTTGTTCAGTCGTGCCTTATCCTCGTCGCTGACATAGGCTGTCGAATACTTCCGGTAGGCGACGGACCAGCCGTTGCGGACCATCCAGCCGTTCAGGTCCAACTTTGACAGGTAGCATATGGCCAGCACGCGCTTGTAGCGGTCCTTGCCGTGCGCCTGACACGTGACAGTCGCCGTCCCGATCTTGTCGGCCAGAGCGAACGCCGCAGCCTTGCCGCAGCGCCACGCTTTCCCGTTGGCCTCCGTGCAGGTCTGACGGCTTTCCGGGGCGTCGATGCCTTCGAGGCGAATCCGTTGGCCGTGGATTTCTATCGTGTCGCCGTCGACGACGGACGCCCGACCGGTCAGGCGATCTCTTGCGCATGAAGGTATCGCGCTGAACGCAAGCGTCAGGACAGAAACGACCACCAGCAGGGGGGGCAGGAGGGCAGAAGGCTTGGGCAAGAGCTGCAGGCCTCGTGGCGAACTATGCTGGACCCAAGCATCAGTGCGTCAGCCCCACCTGTCGCCCTGTCAAATGGGTCTGACACGGTGCCTTAGGTCCGTGCATGGTCTCTGAATGCCTGACGTGATAACTTTGGGGTGTGAGGCACACGAAAACATCCCAGGTTCAGTTTCGCCCTCGGCGTCGCCTCTGCTCTTCACACGTCACCAGGACTTGTGCAGCCGGCCGGTCCGCCACGCCTCATCCCGACTGAAGGTCGCGCCCCGGATGCGCATGTCACATGCCAGCGCCGCGAAAGCATCGGTGTGTCGGCCAGTTATCGCGGCAAGATCCCGCACCGGACCTGGGCCTGCCCCACGCCTTGCGCCCCCATGCGTGACGCACTCCATCGCCTGAGGGCGCCTTTAAGACCGGTCGGCTTCAAGCCTGGAACACCTCGGTCACCGCAAAGCGGGTAACGTCGATCAACCCCTTGTCCGAAATGCGCAGCTCTGGAATCACCACGAGCGCCAGGAGGGAGTGCTGCATGTAGGCGTTGTTCAGCGTGCAGCCGCAGTCCGCCATCGCGGCCACCAGGGCCTGCGCCTTGTCGGCAACCTCGCGCGCGGGGCGGTCCGACATCAGGCCCGCGATGGGAAGCTCGACCAGCGCCAGCTCCTGCCCCTCGCGCCACAGGGTCACGCCGCCACCTACCTCGGCCAGACGGTTCGCCGCCCGTGCCATTTCCTCCCGGCAGGTCCCGACCACGATCATGTGGTGGCTGTCGTGCGCAACGGTTGAGGCGATGGCGATCCCGCCCCGGTACCCAAAGCCAGCGACAAAGGCGTTGACGACCTGCCCGGTGGCGCGATGTCGCTCGACCAGGGCGATCTGCGCGACATCGCCTTGCGCTTCGACCAGGCCCTGCGTGACCTCCAGGTCCGCCGTCAGCGCGCGCGTCGGGGCCTGATTCTCCACCACACCGATCACTCGGGCCGTCACCCGCCGCACCCCCGGCGGCGCGGGAATGGCGAAATCCCCGGCCGTTAGGCGACGCGCCAGATGCACGGTCGTCCGCGCGTCGGCGGGCCAGGGATAATGCGGACAGCTCACCGTCAGGCGCCCCTGCTCGGCGACCTTGATCCCACGTGCGAAGACCATGTCGATGGGCAGGGTCCGCAGGTCCGGGGTCAGGATGACATCGGCCCGCCGACCCGGCGCGATCGATCCCAGCTCCCGCTCCAATCCGAAATGGGTGGCAGTGTTGATCGTCGCCATCTGCAGCGCCACCAGCGGGTCGCACCCACAGGCGATGGCGTGGCGGACCACGCGATTCATATGCCCCTCGTGCACCAGAGTGCCGGAATGGCAGTCATCGGTACACAACAGGAAATTCCGCGGGTCCAGGCCCTTTTCGGTGATCGCGGTGATCTGACTTTCGACATCGTACCAGGCCGAGCCAAGGCGCAGCATCGACCGCATGCCCTGCCGCGCCCGCGCGATGGCGTCGGCCTCGGCGGTGCCCTCGTGGTCGTCGGACGGGCCTCCGGCCACATAGGCGTGGAACGGGAGTCCCCGGTCGGGGCTGGCATAGTGGCCACCCACGGTCTTGCCCGCCCGCATCGTCGCGGCGATTTCTTCCAGCATTTGCTGGCTGCCGTTGACGACGCCGGGATAGTTCATCATTTCGCCCAGACCGATGATCCCGGGCCAGCGCATCGCCTCGGCGACGTCATCCGGACCGATCTCGTAGCCCGTGGTCTCCAGCCCCGGAGCCGATGGCGCGCAGGACGGCATCTGGGTGAAGATGTTGACCGGCTGCATCAGCGCCTCGTCATGCATCATCCGCACGCCGCGAAGGCCCAGCACATTGGCGATTTCATGCGGGTCGTGAAACATGGTCGTCGTGCCGTGTGGGATCACCGCGGCCGCAAACTCCGCCGGCGTCAGCATTCCGGATTCGATATGCATGTGCCCGTCGCAAAGGCCGGGGATCAGATAGCGGCCCTCGGCCTCGACGACATCGGTCCTGGGCCCGATGCAGTGGCTGGCGTCGGGACCCACATAGGCGAAGCGTCCTTCTGCCACCGCGACCTGCCAGCCCGGCAGGATTTCCCGGCTTTGCACGTTCACCAGGAGACCGCCCCGGATCACCAGATCGGCAGGCCTGCGACCGGCTGCGACCGCGACCAGCTGCGCGGCAGCATCAGCCCATGACGGGATGGAGGTGTGCTGCATCTGTCCGATCCCCGCGCATCAATCGCATCCACCCACTGCGACGCCAGACCATCCTGCCGGTCGGTCCCGGCAGACCAGCGCGATCCGCCGCAGCCTCAGTGCCCCAGGATCTGGCTGAGGAAAAGCTTCGTGCGGTCGCTCTTCGGGTTCGAGAAGAACTCCTTCGGCTCGTTCTGTTCGACGATCTGGCCCTGGTCCATGAAGATCACCCGGTTCGCCACCGCTTGGGCAAAGCCCATCTCGTGGGTCACGCAGATCATCGTCATGCCCTCCTGGGCAAGCTGGATCATCGTATCCAGCACTTCCTTGATCATCTCGGGGTCCAGCGCCGAGGTCGGCTCGTCAAAGAGCATGATCCGCGGCTTCATGCACAGCGACCGGGCGATGGCCACCCGCTGCTGCTGCCCGCCCGAAAGCTGGCCGGGATACTTATGCGCCTGCTCGGGGATCTTGACCTTCTGCAGGAAGTACATCGCCGTTTCCTCGGCCTCGCGCTTCGGAACCTTGCGGACCCAGATCGGCGCCAGCGTCAGGTTCTCCAGGATCGTCAGGTGCGGGAAGAGGTTGAAGTGCTGGAACACCATGCCGACCTCGGACCGAACCTTGTCGATGTTCTTCAGGTCGTTCGTCAGTTCGGTCCCGTCGACGATGATCTGGCCCTGCTGGTGTTCCTCCAGCCGGTTTATGCAGCGGATCAGCGTCGACTTGCCCGACCCCGACGGCCCGCAGATCACGATCCGCTCGCCCCGCTGCACGGTCATGTTGATGTCGCGCAGAACGTGGAACTGCCCGTACCACTTGTTCATGCCGGTGATCTGGATCGCGACTTCGTCCGAGATCTGCATCTTTGCTGCGTCTGCCATGTGCGTGCCCTTAACGGTGATCGGTCTTCAGCTTGCGCTCCAGGTACATCGAGTACCGGGACATGCCGAAGCAGATGAGGAAGAAGATCGCGCCGACGAAGATGTAGGGCTCCCAGTAGATGCCCTTCCAGTCGATGTCGGCGCGGACGATTTGCGTGACGCCCTTCAAGGGGTCCATCAGACCGACGAAGGCCACCAGCGTGGTGTCTTTGAACAGCCCGATGAAGGTCGAGACGATAGCCGGGATCGAGATCTTCAGCGCCTGCGGCAGGATGATCAGCCGCTGCGCCCGCCAGTAGTCAAGGCCCAGCGCATCGGCCGCCTCATACTGCCCGCTGGGCAGCGCGGCCAGACCGCCACGGATCACCTCGGCCAGATAGGCGGCGGCAAAAAGGGTCACCAGAATGATCACGCGCAGGATGATGTCGAAGTTCGTCCCCGGCGGCAGGAAGTACTGCAGCAGCAGCGAGGCGGTGAACAAGAGCGTGATCAGCGGCACGCCCCGGATGAACTCGATGAACCCGACCGACAGCCACTTGACGATCAGCATGTCGGACTGGCGACCCAACGCCAGCAGGATGCCGATCGGCAGCGAGAAGCTGATGCCCGTCACCCCGATCACGATGGCCAGAAGGAAGCCTCCGAACTGGTCCGAGGCGATGGCCGGAATGCTGAACGGCAGCGCCGACTGCAGCATCTCCACCACCGGCACGTCGATGTACAGCCACCAGAGCACCGCCGCGACAACGCCCGCTCCCGCCGCAGGCGCCAGCCCGATCAAGGGCGAAGCCAGCCGGAACACGCCATACAAGACCGCGAACCCGGCCATCGCCACGATGGGCGACCAGATCGACCCGCCCCACAGCAGCCAGAAGGTCAAGGCCGGGTAAAGCAGGGTGAACCACAGCAGCTTGCCCGGCTGCACCTGCGCCAGCCCGAGCATCCCCAGAACCAGCAGCAGAGCCAGCGCGAACACGACACCGGAAGCCCCGGCGAGGTAAAGCGTCAGCACCAGATAGGCCAGCACGCCGCACAGCAGGATGGTCAAGCTGCGCTTCTGGCCGGAATACAGCACTGGGGCCAGCGCCGCGAAGAGCAGCCCGAAGGCCAGGACCGGTCGCCACCATTCCTCTGGCGGGTAGAAGCCGAACAGGAACTGGTGCCACCGCTCGCGGATCATCGCCCAGCAGGCGCCCGACGCATCCGGTCCGGCGTTTGCAGCCACGATCTCGCGACACTGCGACAGACTTTCCGCGTTCCAGACCGAATTCAGCCACCACGGCAGGGCCGACTGCAGCAGAAGGTAGATCACAGCGATGCCGAACAGCGTCAGCGCGATGTTGAGCGGCGTCGAAAACAGGTTCTCGCGCAGCCATTTGATGGCTCCCCGCTCGGTCACCGGAGGCGGCAGCGGAGGCAGCATGTCGTTCCGGGTGAAGCCGACGGTCTGGGCGTGCGTTTCGCTCATCTCAGCGCGCCTTCAACTGGACAGAGTTGTTGTACATGTTCATCACCGCCGAGATCATCAGGCTGATGGACAGATAGATCAGCATCATCAGAAGCATGCATTCCAGCTCGCGCCCGGTCTGGTTCAGTGTGATGCCGCCCAGCGTGCCGCGCAGGTCAAGGTAGCTGACCGCGATCCCCAGCGAGGTATTCTTGGTCAGGTTCAGGTACTGGCTGATCAATGGCGGAATGATCACCCTCAGCGCCTGGGGCAGGATGATCAGGCTCATCGTGCGGTTCGGTCGCAGGCCAAGCGCAAAGGCGGCCTCGCTTTGTCCCCGGCTGATCGCCTGGATACCGGCGCGCACGATCTCGGCGATGAAGGCCGCTGTGTACAACGTCAGCGCAATGAGCAGCGCCGTGAAGCTGTGCGCGACCAGTATGCCGCCCTGGAAGTTGAAGCCCTTCAGCTCCGGAATTTCCAGATGAAAGCCCATCGCCACGATCAGGGCGATCACTGGCCCGAACAGGACCAGGATCGACTTCCACCACGTGACCGGTCGCACCCCCGTCGCCTCTTGCGTCGCGCGGGCGGAGTGCACGATGCGCCGGTTCACGTAGATCGAAGCGACGATGACCGCCAGGATGGCCCAGAAATCCAGGTTCAGCGACATGAACCCAAGGTCCAGCGTCCCCAGACCGCGCTCGAACAGCGCCGAGGGGATGTTTGTCCCGCGGTTGGTCACCGCTACGGTATCGAAGAACATCATCGACGCCGCAGGCTCCTCCCCGGCGGCGATCATCTCGTCCGTAACCCGGAAATCGCGCGGCTGGGGCGTCACCTCGGACAGGATGACGTAGGACAGAAGGATCCACAGCAGCAGCGGCACGTTGCGGAACATTTCGACGTAGACCGTCATAAGCCGGCTTACCAGCCAGTTCCCCGAAAGCCGCAGCACGCCGACGATCACGCCCAGGATGGTGGCGAAGATGCAGCCCAGCACCGCCACGACCAGCGTGTTCAGCAGCCCGATCAAGAGGGCGCGGAAATGGTTGTCATCATTGTTGTAGGGGATGAGCTGCTGGCCGATGTCATAGCCCGCACGCTGCCAGAGGAAGCCGAAATTGAACTCCTTCCCGCGCGCCGCCAGGTTCTGCACGGTATTGTTCAACAACCAGGCCACGGCCAGGGCGAACAGGATCAACACCACGATCTGGATCGTGTAGGACCGGTACCGCGTATCGTAGATAAGCATCGACAGCCGAAAGCCATCTTTCGGCGAATCCGTTGCCATTGTCATGGCTACCCCCTGTTTCCCGCTGGCAGTCCCGAGTTTCCGGTGACGGCGAGGTCAAGCCTCAGGCCATGCGGGGCCTATTGTCCTGAGAAAAGAACGGGGGCGCCCGAAGGCGCCCCCGGATGACCTTGGATCAACGGAAGGGCGGTGCGTACTGCAGGCCGCCCTGGGTCCACAGCGCGTTCAGGCCGCGGGCCAGGTTGATGGTCGTGCCTTCGCCGATGTTGCGCGAGAAGATCTCGCCGTAGTTGCCGACGGCAGCAATCGCGCGCTTGAAGGCGTCGTTGTCGAGGCCGAACTTGGCCCCCATCTCGCCCGAGGCGCCGAGCAGACGCTTGACTTCCTCGTCGGTGGTCGACGCCAGCACTTCCTCGACGTTGGCCGAGGTGACGCCCTTTTCTTCAGCGATCAGCAGTGCGTAGTAGGTCCAACGCACGATGTCGCCCCAGTTGTTGTCACCATGACGGACGACCGGGCCCAGAGGCTCTTTCGAGATGATCTCGGGAAGGATGATGTGGTTCTCGGCATCCGGCATGGTCGCGCGGCTGGCGGCCAGGCCCGAAGCGTCGGTGGTGTAGGCGTCGCAGGCGCCGGCCAGGTACTGGCGCTGCGCTTCCGAGTCGTCGGCCACGGTGACCGGCTGGTAGCTGATGTTGTTCTGCTTGAAGAAGTCAGCCAGGTTCAGTTCCGTGGTGGTGCCGGTCTGGATGCAGACGGTGGCGCCATCAAGCTCCTTGGCGGAGGAGACGCCGAGGTCCTTCTTCACCATGAAGCCCTGGCCGTCGTAGTAGTTCACGGCCACGAAATCCAGCGCCAGTTCGCTGTCGCGCGACGAAGTCCAGGTCGAGTTGCGGACCAGGAGATCGACTTCGCCCGACTGCAGCGCGGTGAAACGGGTTTCACCGGTGGTCGGCACGAACTTCACCTTGTTGGCGTCGCCCAGAACCGCAGCGGCCACGGCACGGCACAGGTCGACGTCGAAGCCGGCCCAGTTGCCGCTCGCGTCCGGGGCACCGAAACCGGTCAGGCCGGTGTTCGACCCGCAAAGCAGCTCGCCCCGCGCCTTGATGTCGTCGAGGGTCGCCGCACCGGCCAGACCCGCGACAAGCGTGGTGGCCGCGAGCGCGCCGAAGAATACGGATTTTTTCATTCTTACCTCTTCCTGAGTAAGTGGCCTTCCAGGGCCAGTTCTTTTTGTGCGCGAACGTGTCGCGCTGTCGTGCATGCAGGGGATCACGTCCCCCACTGCCATATAGTTTCGGCGAAAGCGCTTTTGTAGGTCAAGCGGGCACTGTCGGATTCGGGAAAAATGCTTGTTTACGCCCGGTTACGACAGGCGATCCGCCTTCGAGAACCGGCTTGCACAGTTTTCGGGCAGAAATGTCACCCGCACAATGCGTAGAATCGGTCCGCCTGCAGCAGGGCCGCTCGCTTCTGCTCGGCGATTGCCGCGGCCTCTTCATCCTCGCCCCAAAGCGAAATCTGCCACTCCTCGTCGACGCGCGACAGGCTCCAGGCCTCTTCGGCAGCGATCCGGCGCCGCGCCACGGCCAGCCCCAGCACCAGCGAGCCCGAGATCGCGACAAGGTCGTGGAAAGCCGCAAGCTGGAACGGGCCAAGGGCATGGACCTGCTTCCGCAGCGCGGCGAGGCTGGCCTCGGGCTGGGCCACGTGCATCACGCCGACCGTCTGCCGCAAGGCAGCCCCAAGCTCCACCCTGGCCCAGTCCAGCAGCGGGTCCCAGCTTTGCGCCTGACGCGCGACCAAGGGCAAAGGCCCTTCGGCCCGATAGCACAGAAGATCGCTGCCACCGTAGTCCGCCAGCATGTCGGCCACCGCATCGAACTGCGGGATCACAGTATCGATGGCCGAATTCGCCGTGCGGGTGAATGGCATCGTCCGCGGATCGACGGTCTTGTCCTGCGCCTGCCATTCCGCCGCGACGGCCTCTGCCAGGGCCAGCGTCGGCAGGACCATCGGCGCCTTCAAGGGCGTGCGGACAGGACGGGCGTCCAGCTGCACGGTGAAACCACCCTCCACCGCGACGGCGCTGGCCGTGGTCCAGAAGCGTCGGGCCGTCCAGCTGCTCACCGGATCACCTCGAACGGGTCGGCCGGAACGTCATCTTCCTTCCAGTCCAGAAGCTTCCAGGTCCGCGCCATGTGTTCGGGCAAGGGCGCGGTGAAAGTCATCTGCTTCTTGGTGATCGGGTGTTCGATGGTCAGGCTGCGGGCATGAAGGTGCAGCTTCTTCGACAGATCGCCCCCCGCCCCGGCCCCCCAGCCGTCGCCCAGGTTCTCGGTCTCGCCGCCACCATACTTGCCGTCGCCCAGGATCGGATGGCCGATCTCGGCCATGTGCGCGCGCAACTGGTGGGTGCGGCCGGTCACCGGCTCCAGCGCCATCCACGACAGGCGCGTGCCCAGGAACCACAGCGTGAAATAGTCGGTATGGGCGCGCTTGGCATCCGGATGGTCCGCCATCTTCGCGGGATGGACGCACAGCATCTTCTCGCCCTCGCCCCCCCTGCCCCGGCCCGGAGCCTTCTCCAGCCCGAACTTGATCGACCCCTGCCGCGGGTGCGGCACCCCGGCGACCACGGCCCAGTAGATCTTGCGCGCATTGCGGTGGCGCAGCGATTCCGACAAAGCGCGGGCGACCCGGTCGGTCCGCGCCAGCATCAGGACGCCCGAGGTATCCTTGTCCAGCCGGTGTACGAGCTTCGGCTTTTCCTTGTATCCGAACTTCAGCGCCTCGGCCAAACCGTCGACATGCCGGTCGCCCTGCCCCGATCCGCCCTGCGACGGCAGGCCCGCGGGCTTGTTCAGGACGATCATGTGCTCGTCCTTCCACAGGACCGCCGCCTGGATCATCTTGGCATCCGCTGCCGAGACACCCTGGATGCGGGCCTCGGTCCGGGGGGCCGCATCGGGCAAGGGCGGCACCCGCACGGTCTGACCCGGCATCACATGGTCCGACGCCTTGACGCGACCCGAGTCCACCCGGATCTGCCCGGTGCGGCACAGCTTTTCGACCGCAACCTGGTTCAGTTGCGGAAAGCGCCGGCGCAGCCACTTGTCCAGGCGCTGTTCGCCCTCGTCCTCGGTCACGGTCAGGTTCTGGACAGTCATGTCAGGCCTCGGGCTAGGGCCACGCCAAGCGCGACGGCAATCAGGGACAGGGCCACGGACCCCAGGACATAGGCGGCGGCCTGCATCGGCTGCCCGGCCTCGACCAGCTTCAGCGTGTCCAGCGAGAAGGCCGAGAAGGTGGTGAACCCGCCCATCAGTCCGGTCATCAGCAGGACCTGCCAGCTTTCCCTGCCTCCCAGCACAACGAACAGGATGCCGATGGCGAAACTCCCCAGCACGTTGACCGCCGCCGTGCCCAAAGGCGCACCGATGGCCGAAACCATCAGGTAGCGCAGGATCGAGCCTACGGCGCCGCCAAGCGCTATCAGAGGAAAGGTCAGGGACATGCCCGTCCTTTGCGGCGGACGGGCCGGTTTGTCAATGCAGGGGCCGATTCGCGGGCCGTGGTTAACGGCCTTTCGACCATACGCGCGTAGAGACGGAAGAAAGACGGTTTCCACACCAAAGGAAGACGGTGCCGTTCTTCAAAAACGGCAAGAGTTAACCCAACGATTCAAAGGGTTTCCTGGCCCGACCCAGGGGTGTTGCGTCCCCCGGGTGCCTGACCCCGCTTCACCCTTCCTTAACCGTGGGGATCACCCGTCCTGCCGTTTGGCCCGCAGCTTGGCGAAATACTCGACGCGCTTCTTCAGCTCGCGCTCAAAGCCGCGTTCGGGGGGCAGGTACCAGACCGGGCGCTTCATGCCCTCGGGGAAGTAGTTCTGGCCCGAGAACCCATCCTCGGCATCATGGTCATAGGCATAGCCCGCGCCATAGCCGATCTCTTTCATCATCCTGGTCGGGGCATTCAGGATATGCTTCGGCGGCATCAGGCTGCCGGTCTCGCGCGCCGCAGCGCGCGCCGCCTTGTAGGCCGTGTAGATGGCGTTCGATTTCGGGGCGAGGGCAAGATAAACAACGGCTTGCGCGAGGGCCAGCTCCCCTTCCGGCGACCCCAGCCGCTCATAGGTCTGCCAGCCGTCAAGGCACACAGCCTCAGCCTGCGGGTCGGCCAGGCCGATATCCTCCACCGCCATCCGGGTGATGCGGCGGGCCAGGAACCGGGGGTCCTCGCCACCCTCCAGCATCCGCGCGAACCAGTATAGCGCCGCGTCCGGGTCACTGCCGCGAACCGACTTATGCAGGGCGCTGATGAGGTTGTAATGCTCCTCCCCCGACTTGTCGTACTTCGCCGCGCGTCGCATCAACCTTTGGGAAAGCTGGTCGCGGGTAAGGTGGGCATCGACCTTCCAGGCCGCCACCTGCTCGATCAGGTTCAACAGCGCCCGCCCATCCCCATCCGCCATCTCCAGCATCGCCTCGCGCGCCTCGCCCTTCAGCGGCAGGGCACGGCCCAGATCCTGCTCCGCCCTTTGGGCCAGACGCTCCAGATCGGCCAGTGAAAGTCTTTCCAGAACAATAACTTGGCTCCGCGACAACAGCGCCGCGTTCAGCTCAAAGCTTGGGTTCTCGGTCGTCGCCCCGACCAGAAGGATCGTTCCATCCTCCATATAGGGCAGAAATCCATCCTGCTGCGCCTTGTTGAAACGGTGGATTTCGTCGACGAAGAGCAGCGTCCCCTTCCCGTTCTGCCGCCGCAGCTTCGCCGCCTCGAACACCTTTCGCAGGTCCGGCACCCCCGTAAAGATCGCGGAGATCTGCACGAAATGCAGCTCCGTCTCATCCGCCAGAAGCCGCGCGATGGTGGTCTTCCCCACCCCCGGCGGCCCCCACAGGATCAGCGAGGACAAGGACCCCGCCGCCAGCATCGCCCCCAAGGGACCGTCGCGCGACAGGACCTTCTCCTGCCCGATGACCTCGGACAAGGCCTTCGGCCGCAACCGGTCAGCCAGCGGGCGCGGGCCGCTGTCGGGCTGGTTCGGCATGTCGAAAAGATCCGCCATGCCGCCACCTTATCCAAGCGGATCGCGGGACTAAAGCCGGAAGCGCAGCCGCAGCGGCTCGCCCCCACGCAGAAGGTCGATCTGGCAGCGCCGCGACATCTGGCGCGTCGCATCCAGCGCATCCGCCGGCGTCTCGATCCCCGACCGTTGATCGCGATCAGGATGTCGCCGGCCTTCAACCCGATGTCGAAGGCAATGTCTGAAGTCTCGAGCACGACCACGCCTTCGGCCTGCAGGGGCAGGTGCAGCTCGGCAATCACGGCCGGGTTGATCCGCGACAGCACAGCGCCGCGCAGGATCACGTCCTCGGTCACCCTCGTCACCTGCCGGTCAGGGGCGTCCGGGGGCGGAGCAAGCTCTACCGTCACCTCGATTGCCTCGGGCATAGATGTTCACCACCGCCGGTGCCGTCGTGTGCACCACGGGGGCAAAGGACAGCGTAACCGCATCGGCACTTTGTGGCACCACGGTCTCGGCACCAAGCGGCCGGGACAGGATCAGCAATGCAAGAAGGACAGGACGCAGCATGAAACGACTCCGTGCTGTAGGTCTGTTCAATCTGGGTGCAGATGGCGGGACAGGCAACCGGAAGCCTCACGCCCTGGCTGGCATCAGATCAGCCGGTGATCCCGCGCCCGCTGGATCGCCTCGGCCGTGGTGCGGGCCGACAGCCTTTCCCGCGCCGAAACGACCCGCGCCTTGAAGGCGCTTTCCGAAATTCCCAGGCGTGTGGCGGCATCCGAGTGC
This sequence comes from Paracoccaceae bacterium, assembly GCA_027484915.1. GTDB lineage: Bacteria > Pseudomonadota > Alphaproteobacteria > Rhodobacterales > Rhodobacteraceae > Tabrizicola. Next base: position 12,505 of record JAIXSA010000138.1, read on the forward strand.
CGGTCGCCCTTGGCCAGACAGCGAAGCGCCTCAAGCTGGGCCGATGTCAGTGACGCCGGCTGGGCGAAGCGCTCGTGCATCCGTTCGAAACAGGCCCGCACCTTGTAGACTTCCTGGGAATCGAACTCACGCTCCCGACGCGCGAAACCGGCAATGCTGCGCGAGCTGCTGGGGCCGCAGGCAACCGTCAGCCCATAGCGAAGCCCGAAAGTGGCCGCCTCGGGCAAGATCCCATGTGGGTCAGCGAAGGAGGGATCGCTCCACCTGATCACCCCCGTATTGGCCATTCCCCAGATCGTAGCCGGATCCTTCAGCACGTATGCATTGACCGTATAGTGATTGATCCACGCCCGGTCATAGGTCTGGTAGATCATCAAGGGCGACGCGAAACGGATATGCAGCCCGATGAAATACCCCGCTGGGGCGAGTAGCCGCAGCTCTTCCAGATCATCATCTGTCGTCGAATTCACGGACAACTGCATCATGTACCCTTTAACTCGCACACCAACAGGCTGGCGCAACTGCGCACAGTCGAGAGGTCCGGATGACCCCGTTACGAAACACCGAACACGTCAATGTAGCTTCGTCGCCATGCTGATCGAAACGCATACGGAACGGCTGCCATCGGTATCGATGACCGGGCCGGACGGAACACAGTCAAGGCCGACGCGACGGGCCAGGCGCGGCGAGTTTTCGGGGATGATGCCCAGAAGGGTTGTCGCACCCAGTTGACGGGCCGAAACCACCATCTCGTGGATCAGCTGCATCTGCACTCGAAGACGCTCGGCTGCAGGTACTTCGTTTGACACGAAGACACGGCTCGACTCCCAGATGTTCGGATCGACGGGCGCCTCAAAGTTCAAGAGATCGCGGGGGATCGTCTCCAACAGGCCGCGCTGCGCGTCACGGATCATGTAGGTGTAGATCCCGCAGCGATGCGTGGTGGGGGTCAGTCGGACGCCGGCCATCACGTCGCCGTCCTTGTGGACGCAGACCCAGCGGCTTGCGGGGGTGTCGTACTGGTCGAACTCCATCCCGTTTGCTTCGGGCAGGTCCCACTTTGCATTCTGGATGAACGTCCGGTGCCGTGCACGGAACATGTTGGCGAAGAGCTCGCCGTGGTTGTGGAGGTTGTCGTACGACAACGTGGTAGCTTCCATTCCGTATTCTCCTTCTTCTGGTCGTTCGAAAACCTTGGAAGGGACAGCCTGAATCAAAGCAGCCGATATTCCCGGGCCTTGCGGATCGCCTCCGACGCAGTCCGCGCTTCCAGCCGGATCCTTGCCGACTGGACGCGCGCCTTGAAGGCGCTTTCCGTGATGCCTAGTTTTTCCGCCGCCGCAGCATGCCTGTCCCCATTGGCAAGGCATTGCAACGCTTCGATCTGCGCTTTGGTCAGATCGGAGGGTGGCTTTGCCTCTATGTGCAGCTGGATAGTCACTTCCTTGAGTTGTCCCATCTCTTCGTCGGTGAACTCACGGTCCGAGCGACTGATGCCGACAATCGAACGCGAGGTGATGGGCCCATAAGAAGAAACGGCGCCAAACTTGAGGCCGTGGCCAGCGGCCTTCTTCATGACGCCAAACGGATCAGGCAGCGGGATCGCGCTCCACCGGGTGGTTCCCTCGACGCCTACACCCCAAAAGACGAGCGGATCGCGCAGGTAATAGGAATGGCTGTTGTAGTGTTCGACCCAAGCGGGAGGATAAGAGCTTTTGTAGATAAGCGGCGTGGCAAAACGGATGTGAAGCCCGACCGTGTAGCCCATGGGGGCCAGCTGATCGAGCTGCTCAAGCAGCACAGTTATTGCCTTCCGTTCGGACATTCCCGATCACTTCCCTACTCGCACCTTGATTCTACTGAAAATTGAACTTGCCCCTAACGGATACCTTTCCAAGATAGCTAATGCATGGCCGAAACAAGTTAGGAATTCAACCTTTTCAATGGAAAAGGCCCGCCGTGTGGCGGGCCTTCACAATTTGGTCTCAGGTAAGGCTCAGGCCTCGGCGGCCTCGACCCGGGCACGGTCAGCGGCACCTTTGGCCGAAGAGTCGCGGTCCACGAACTCGATGATCGCCATCGGGGCCATGTCGCCGTAACGGAAGCCGGCCTTCAGGATACGCACATAGCCGCCCTGGCGGTCCTTGTAGCGGGGCCCAAGGATGGCGAACAGGCGCTCGGTGTGCATGTCCTGCTTCAGGGCAGCATGGGCCTGACGGCGGGCATGCAGGTCGCCGCGCTTGGCCAGCGTGATCAGCTTTTCGATGATCGGGCGCAGTTCCTTGGCCTTGGGCAGGGTCGTCTTGATCTGTTCATGCTCGATCAGCGAGCCGCACATGTTGGCGAACATCGCCTTGCGGTGTTCGTGGGTCCGGTTCAGCTTCCGGTAGCCGCTAGAGTGACGCATCTTCTATCTCCTAACGCGTGTTTTGCTTTGTCCGGCAGGGCCTACGTGCGGCTCCGCTCACCTTGGGCTTTCGCCAGTCGTTCCCCGGCTGTCCGGGCATTTTTGTAGGGTGGGCAATACTGCCCACCCTACGATTGTCAGAACTGATCCTCGAAGCGCTTGGCCAGGTCCTCGATGTTCTCTGGTGGCCAGCTTTCGACGTCCATGCCAAGATGCAAGCCCATGCCCGACAGCACTTCCTTGATCTCGTTCAGCGACTTGCGGCCGAAGTTCGGGGTGCGGAGCATCTCGGCCTCGGTCTTCTGGATCAGGTCGCCGATGTAGACGATGTTGTCGTTCTTCAGGCAGTTCGCGGACCGGACCGAAAGCTCCAGCTCGTCCACCTTCTTCAGAAGCAGCGGGTTGAACTCGAGGCCCGAGTCGATCTCGCCGACCTTGGCGGATTCGGGTTCCTCGAAGTTCACGAAGATCGACAGCTGGTCCTGCAGGATGCGCGCGGCATAGGCGATCGCATCCTCGGGCGA
>JAIXSA010000091.1 GCA_027484915.1 Paracoccaceae bacterium
CGGCCTTCATCGCCGAAGCGTGAGGGCCCATGTGGCGGGCGAATTCGGCCATGCGGGCGGCGTCGGGCCAGATCGAGAAGGTGACCTGGTGGAGAAGCGGGACCTCGCCGATGCCGATCTTGAAAAGGACGTTCCGGTCCGCGCCGATGCGGGCGGAAATGTCGGGGACGCGTTTCCAGAATGAGGGCGCGTGCTGCGGCTTCACCGTGGCGCGGGTGAGGGCGGCGATGGGGCCGTGGTAGGCCTGCGGGTCGGTGGTTTCGGTCAACGGGTTGACCCCGGCCCAGGAGCCGCGGGCCGAGAAGGGGGCCAGGAACACCGTCCAGCTTTCCGCCGCGTGGGCGCGCCAGCGGGTAAGGATCGGATGCTGGGCGACATGCTCGCGCGCGCGGGCCTCATCCGGCCAGACGGCAAAGATCGCCCAGACCGACCAGTTGGGTCTGGGGGTGAAGCCTTCGCCGGTACCCGAGCCGCACAGCTTGACGAAGCGCGCGCCTGACCAGAACCGTCGGGGTCGCGCAAGCGCCATCTGCGCGATCACCCAAAGCCGGCTGGCAGGCGTCGCGAAGCGGAAGAGGCTGAGCGTGGCAACGGAAATGAGTCGATCCTCCGGCCCATGTGTCAGGACAGGATTACACTTAATGCAGCCGCTGGGAAGTGATTTCGCCCTGTTTTGCTGCAGCGAAAAGCAAAGTTGTAAATCCAAGTGGACACTATACACTGCTCGCATGACACAACATCCTCGGTCCGGGCAGGTTGACACCTTGCCGTCTGCACTGGATGGCCGCGGGCGGGCCGTCGTGATTGGCGCAGGTGTGGGCGGGCTTGCCTCGGCCATGCGGCTTGGGGCGAAGGGCTGGCAGGTGACGGTCGTGGACCGGCTGGACCGGCCGGGCGGGCGGGGGTCCTCGATCACGCAGGGCGGGCACCGGTTTGATCTGGGGCCAACCATCGTGACGGTGCCGCAGAGCCTGCGCGAGTTGTGGGCGGATTGCGGGCGGGACTTCGACCGGGACGTGAGCCTGGTGCCGATGGAGCCGTTCTACAAGATCCTGTGGGAGGACGGGTCCAGTTTCACCGCGCGGTCGGGCGATGCGGCGATGGAGGCGGAGGTGTCGCGCCTGTCGCCGGGGGACCTTCCGGGGTTCCGCAAGTTCCTGAAGGACGCCGAGGCGCGCTATTGGTTCGGGTTCGAGGACCTGGGCCGGCGGTCGATGCACAAGCTGTGGGACTTGGTGAAGGTCCTGCCGAAGTTTGCCTGGTACCGGGCGGACAGGTCGGTCCATGCCCATGCGGCGCGGCGGGTTCGTGATCCGCGCTTGCGGTTCGCGCTGTCGTTCCATCCACTGTTCATCGGGGGCGATCCGTTCCACGTGACGTCGATGTACGCGCTGGTCAGCCACCTGGAGCGGGCCTTCGGGGTCCACTATGCGATGGGCGGCGTGCAGGCGATTGCCGAGGCGATGTCGGGTGTCATCAAGGATCAGGGTGGCCGCGTCGTGCAGGGGGCCGAGGTCGACGAGATCCTGGTGGCCAAGGGCCGCGCTTCGGGCGTGCGGCTGGCGGACGGGCGGGTGCTGGCGGCGGATGTCGTGGTGTCGAACGCCGATCCGGGGACGACCTACACCCGGCTTCTGCGCAACCAGCCGGTCAAACGCTGGACCGCGCCAAGGCTGATGCGGTCGCGCTGGTCGATGAGCCTGTTCGTCTGGTACTTTGGGACCAAGGGGACCAAGGGGATGTGGCCGGAAGTCGGGCACCACTCCATCGTCGTGGGTCCCCGCTACCGCGAGCACATCCGGGAGATCTTCCAGACGGGCAAGTTGTCGGAAGACATGAGTCTTTATGTGCACCGGCCCTCGGTGACGGACCCGTCCGTGGCACCCGAGGGGGACGACACGTTCTATGTCCTGTCGCCGGTGCCGCACCTGGGTCACAAGGACCCGGTCGACTGGAAGGCGATGGAAGAGACCTATCGGCTGAAGATGCTGAAGGTGCTGGAGGAGCGGCTGTTGCCGGGCCTGACGGGCCGGGTGACGGAAAGCCTGGTCTTCACGCCCGACACCTTCCGCGACCGCTATCTGTCGCCGCACGGGGCGGGCTTCTCGCTGGAGCCGCGCATCCTGCAATCTGCCTGGTTCCGGCCGCACAACGTGTCCGAAGAACTGCCGGGGTTGTACTTGGCGGGGGCGGGGACCCATCCCGGCGCCGGAGTGCCGGGGGTGATCGGGACGGCAGAGGTGCTGGCGACGCTGGTGCCGGATGCTCCGGTCCGCGCTGTGGCGCCGATGCGGATGGCGGCGGAATGATCGCGCCCGATGACATGGCGGCCTGCCGGGCGATGATCCGCACCGGGAGCTTGTCGTTCCATGCGGCCTCGCGTCTGTTGCCCGCACGGGTGCGGGACCCGGCGCTGGCCTTGTATGCCTTTTGCCGGGTCGCCGACGACGATGTGGACGAGGTGCAGGACAAGGCCCATGCCGTCCTGCGCCTGCGGGAAAGGCTGGACCTGATCTATGCGGGCAGGCCCGAGGCGCGGCCGTCGGACCGGGCGTTTGCGGCGGTGGTGGCGGATTTCGACATGCCGCGCGCCTTGCCGGATGCGCTGCTGGAGGGTCTTGCCTGGGATGCGATCGGGCGGCGGTATGACACCCTGTCAGACTTGCACGCCTATAGTGCCCGGGTGGCCTCGGCGGTGGGCGTGATGATGTGCGTCCTGATGCGGGTGCGCCATCCTGATGCGCTGGCGCGGGCGGCGGACCTTGGGCTGGCGATGCAGCTGACGAACATCGCCCGCGATGTGGGCGAGGACGCGCGGGCGGGACGGCTGTTCCTGCCGGTGGACTGGCTGTCCGAGGCCGGGATCGATGTCGAGCGGTTCCTGGCGGAGCCGTGCCCTTCGCCGGCGCTGGCCGGGGTGGTGCGGCGGCTGCTGACGGTGGCGGACGACCTTTACCGCCGTGCCTCGGCCGGGGTGTCTGCCCTGCCCGCGGACTGCCGCCTGGGGATCGCGGCGGCGCGACATATCTACGCGGCGATCGGAACCGAGGTCGCGCGGGTCGGCCATGACAGCGTGAGCCGTCGGGCGCGGACAAGCCGGGGGCAGAAGCTGCTGTTGATGGGCCGCGCGGTGGGATCGGTGGCGTTGACCCATGTGCTGCCACAGCCCGCACAATTGCATGCCCGCCCGGTGCCGGAAGTGACCTTCCTGATCGAGGCGACCGCTCAGCGCGCGGCCCGGCCGCAAAGGTCGGAGACCCTGCTTGAAATTCTGGCACAGCTGGAAGCGCGGGACCGGAGCGGGGCTGCCGGATAGGGAACCACGACGCGAGTGCTGGCGTTTCCCGGCACAATCGGTAGGATCGGCGTCATGGATATCTGGGTGTTCTTCGTGTTCCTTCTGGCCTGCGGGCCGGCTGCTGCGACGGGGGCGATGTTCTCGCCCGGACCGTGGTACGAGGCATTGAGGAAACCCAGTTGGACGCCGCCGAACTGGCTGTTTCCCGTGGCATGGACGACGCTTTACCTCTGCATGTCTTTGGCTGGAGAGCGGGTGGCGCGACAGGCGGGGGTGAACCCGGCGGTGGGCATGGCGCTGGCGCTCTACACGCTGCAGATGGGACTGAACTGCCTGTGGACGCCGGTCTTCTTCGGGCTGAGGCGGATGCGTGCGGGGATGCTGGTGCTGGCGCTGTTGTGGCTGGCCGTCGCCGCGACACTGGTGGCGTTCTGGCGGGTGGACTGGGTCGCGGGGCTTTTGTTCGTACCCTACCTGACCTGGGTCACGGTGGCGGGGGCGCTGAACTGGTCGGTGGTTTCATTGAACCCCGATCAGGCGAAGGGGCCGGTCACCGCTTAGCGCCGGAAGCCCCCCACCCCCAGCCCCTCCCTACGGAGGGGGAGGGGAGGCGCGTGATGCGGACGGCGGTCCTTCAAGGCCATCGCGCGCGGCGCGGGACGCGGACGGCGAGCATCGGTTTCAAAAGCGGCTGGCGGAAGCGGGTGAGGTCGAGCGCCTCATGCATGCCGACGGTCTTCTCGCCGTCGATGGTCGTCTCGACCAGCGCGCGCGAGTAGAAGGGCGCTTCCAGAAGCGACAGGTGCGGGCGGGGTGTGGTGCCTGGATCGGCGCGGGTTTCGCGGCGGACGGCCCAGGGGTTCCGGCGAAAGCGGGTGCGGGGCGGGGCAGTCGTCTCGCGGACCTGGCCGTCGGGGGTGATTTCCACGGCAAGGTCGAAGTGGCGACCGTCGCGAAGCTCGGCGTCGTAGAAGCACATCGCGCGGTCTTTCAGCGGGTAGCGGCCCCAGGTCCAG